>CAZAMS010000157.1:0-2372 GCA_964486305.1 uncultured Aestuariivirga sp. | reverse complement strand
GCAACCAGTATCTGCGCCTTGCGATAGGCTGTCTTGTTCAACACGAACTCAGGCAATTCCTTGCCGTCCTGGGTATAGCGCATTTCAAAGAACAGGGACTTGCCGAGGCCCGTGCGCTTGATGGTTTTCAGGAACTGCTTGGGGATGATCATGTCGGTGTCGATGTTGACGATATTGAGGGGAGCGGCAATGCCGTTCAATGTTTCAAATTTTTCCATGACATAATTCTTTCAGTTTGCAACGGGCAGATCAACGCCAAGACTTTCCTCGGCACCGATCATGAGATTTAAATTCTGCACGGCCGCACCGGAAGCACCCTTGCCGAGATTATCGTAAATAGATGTTAGCAGCACCTGGCCGCGCCCATCATTGCCCAAAACACATAGCCGCATGCGGTTGGTATTGTTGAGCGCCTGCGGATTCACGGCGGGAGAGCGTTCGAATGCCTCGAGGGGGGCCACCTCAATGAAGGTGCTGGAGGCATAAGCCTTGGCCAAAATTTCATGGATACCGGCGACACTGATTTTCTTCTTCAGCAAACTCAGGAAGAGGGGAACGGTGCCCAGCATGCCGTGGGCATAATTGCCAACCACGGGCTGGAAAATGGCGTCATGGGTGAGGCCCGCGTAGTGCTTCATTTCGGCGAGGTGCTTGTGGCTCAAGGTTAGGCCATAGGGCATATAGGGGCTGGCCTGGGCGCCTGCCTTTTCATAGTCCTCAATCATCTTCTTGCCGCCGCCGGAATAGCCGGACACGGCGTTATAGGTCAGCATCGCATCGGCAGACAGGACGCCCGCATCAATCAGGGGCTTTACCACGGCGATAAAGCCTTGCGGATAACAGCCGGGGTCTGAGACGCGGGACGCGCCGGCAATTTTTTTTGTTTGCGCAGGGCTCAATTCCGGAAAACCGTAGGCCCAGGAGGGATCAACCCGGTAGGCGGTTGAGGCATCGATCACCCGGGTTTTGGATTTTGCACCGATCAAGCCCACGGCTTCCCGGGCGGCCTCATCGGGCAGGCAGAGGATGGCGATATCGACGCTGTTCAGGAGCTCGCGGCGCGCGTTTGCATCCTTGCGCTTATCGGCTGCAATGCTGACAAGCTCAATATCGTTGCGGGTTTTAAGCCGGTCACGGATTTGCAGGCCCGTGGTTCCCGCTTCGCCATCTATAAAAATTGTGGTCATGGCGGGGGTTCATACAGGCCAAGATGCCGCCACGCAATCTCCCCGTGGCCGGAGCGTTTTTTATGTGGCAAGGTCGGAAAAACGGAGACTGGTGCATGACTGCCTCGACCAATCTTTTTGCCCCCGATGAGGATACCTCAAAACCAGTCACAAACTTCGGGCCGGATTTCCCCTTTGCCTTTGATGACTGGATCAGGCACCCGACAGGCCTTGGCTCCGTTCCGGCCCATCGCCATGGCGAGGAGGTGGCCATCATCGGGGCAGGCATGGCTGGCATGACGGCGGCTTTCGAGCTTTTGAAAATGGGCTTGAAGCCGGTGGTCTACGAGGCCTCGCGCATTGGCGGCCGCTTGCGCTCACAACCCTTTGAGGGGGCAGAAGGGGTGATCGCGGAATTGGGCGGCATGCGCTTTCCGGAATCGTCGACGGCCTTCTATCACTACGTCAATATGCTGGGATTGAAATCCAAGCCGTTTCCAAATCCATTGTCGCCGGCCACGCCTTCAACCGTCATTGATCTTGAGGGAAAGACCCTTTACGTGGAGAAGATCGCTGATCTGCCACCGATGTTCAGGGAAATTGGTGCGGCCTGGGCCAAGGCACTTGAGGAGGGGGCTGGATTTACGGGACTCCGGCAAGCCATTCGTGAGCGTGATGTTCCGGCGTTGAAGGAAATCTGGGACAAGCTTATTCCGATTTGGGATGATCGCAGTTTTTACGATTTTGTGGCCACGTCCTACGCGTTTGCCGACAGGCCTTTTCATTATCGTGAAATCTTTGGACAGGTAGGTTTCGGTACGGGCGGCTGGGATTCGGATTATCCCAATTCCATGCTGGAAATTTTGCGGGTGGTGGCAACGGATTGCGATGAAAACCAGAATTACATCGTAGGCGGGGTTGAGCAGGTGCCGCGAGGCCTGTGGAAGCTTTCACCACCCAACATGGTTCACTGGCCCAAGGGCACGACGCTTGAATCGCTTCATCGTGGGGCGCCGCGGCCCGGCGTGACCCGCATTGACCGGGACTATGGCGACAAGATTGCGGTGACCGACCGCTGGGGCGATACGAAGCTCTATGATGCCGTGCTGGTTGCCTTGCAGAGCTGGCTGCTCACGACCTACATGCAGGTTGAGGAGAGTTTGTTTTCGCCGAAAATGTGGATGGCACTGGACCGCACGCGTTACA
>CAZAMS010000156.1:0-12711 GCA_964486305.1 uncultured Aestuariivirga sp. | reverse complement strand
ATGGGCGGTCTCCTTTGCTGAGTTGTTACGACACCCAGTATGGCACATAGATGCCGTCGGAGGCCGTCCACACATCATTCCGGCGAAAGCCGGAACCCAGACTTTCAACGATCTTCCACTCTCAAAGTCTGGGCCCCGACTTTCGTCTCCGCGAAACTGAAGTTTCGCTGGGGTGACAGAATTGGAGGTGGATTAGAGAAGTGTAGTTGCCACAACCCACCAGTTGGGATGTTTTCCTGCAATTGCACCAGCAGCACTTTGCGCTTTCTCAAGGCTTTCAAACAATCCAAAACAGGTGGCGCCTGAACCCGACATGCGCGAGCAGATTGTATCCGGCTGGAAATTCAGTCTGCCGATTACATCGGCGATTTCTGGGACAAGCGCTATCGCTGGGGCTGTAAGGTCATTGCGCCAGCTATGGATATCGTGGACGTTGCCAATCCCTGTCCCAAAGGATTGACCGCATTGCAAGTTCAAGGATTCAAACACCTTTGATGTCGGTGTTGGAATTCGTGGGTTGATCAGCACGACGCCAGACGGAAGATTGATTGCAATTGGTTCAAGAATTTCTCCAATCCCACGCATACGGCTAGTTTTTTGCCCCAAGCATATGGGAACGTCAGTGCCAAGCTTAAGGGCTATCCTGTTCATGTCCTGCATTGAAATCGAAAGATCAAAAAGCCTGACCAGGCCACGCAAGGCTGCGGCGGCATCGGCGGACCCGCCGCCAATGCCTGCAGCAACGGGCAGGTTTTTTTCGAGGTGAAATTTTACCGGCGCAATTGCAACGCCTTTTTGCCCTGAAAAACCATTCAGCAAGTGCCAGGCGGCAACGACACCGTTCCTCTCATCACGAGGCAGTCCACCGGCAAAGGGCCCGGTTATGTCGAGAGAAACAAGTGCTGAAGGGGAAATTGTCAGAACATCGGCGACACCGGCAAAGGCCACGATGGAATCAAGCTCGTGATAGCCATCCTCGCGCCGGCCCCTTATGTGCAGCGCCAGGTTTATCTTGGCAGGGGCCCGCTCGGATACGAGCATCTAATCAGCCGTTTGTCTGCCCGGTCTTGTTTTCAGCAGGTTTCGTGACCGGATCATCGGGCAGACCGTTCCGCAATTTTTCCTCAATGCGCTTCAGGTCATCGGGTTCAGGACCATTGTCCTTTGCGTGCTGCCATTGAAACCTTGCTTCCAGGGTGCGGCCCACGCGCCAATAGGCGTCGCCCAAATGCTCGCCGATGATGGGGTCCGCCGGATTCAAATCAACGGCACGCTCAATTTGAATTGCCGCTTCCTCATAATCGCCAAGCTGGAAATAGGCCCAGCCCAGACTGTCAACGATATAGCCATCGTTGGGTTTCAGCTCGACGGCTTTTTTCACCATTCCCAAGGCTTCATTGAGGTTGATTTTTTTCTCGATCATGGAGTAACCAAGATAATTCAGGACCAGCGGCTCGTTGGGAGACAGTGACAGGGCCTGGCGAAAATCCGTTTCGGCCTTATCCCAGATTTTCTGCCGCTCATAGGCAATGCCGCGATAGTACAGGATACGCCAATGGTCTTTTTCCACCTTGGCGGGAAGTGCCAGGGCCTTTGAATAGGATTCGGAGGCGAGCGCAAATTCCTCGTTGCTGCGATAGACGTTACCAAGGGTTACCAGCGCGTCATAGTTCTTGGGATCACGCACGATAATGTCTTTAAGCTTCTGCTGGGCTTCCTTGGTGCGGTCCAATCTTTGCAGATTTACCGCGATCTCCGTATCGGCGTTGATGCGAAGCGCCGAACCCGGTGGCGTTTGCTCGAATGCACTGATGGCGTTCTGATATTGCTTGGTGTCCACGTAAATATCACCCAGCAGGGTCAGCACGACGGGCCTGTCACCGTTGAACGAAAGGGAAAGCTGCGCATAAAGCAGGGCCACGTCGATGCTTTGCTCATCGGTCATGGCTGCCGCCAGCGAAAACAGCGCTTCGCCGGCGCCAGCGCCTGGTGTTGCAATAAACGGGAGGGGGGTTTTGGCTTCCCTGGCGCGCTTCAGCGCGAGCTCAATTAATACGTTGTCTTCCCCGCCTTCAATGAATGCCTGATAGATCTTGATTGCTTCATCGCGGCGGTTGTGGCGTTCGAGGAAGTTTCCGTAGGATTGAACCACGCGCAGGGAAGTGCCGGCCTGTTCGTAGGCTTTCCGGTATGACGCTTCGGCACGAATGGCAGAGGAAAGATAATCGCTCATCAAGGCGCTGTGATAGGACTTGAAACTGGCGAACGAATCGTTGCCATCGAGCTTGTGAAGCGTCGCGAGGGCTTCGGCAAGATTGCCTTCGCCGGCATAGGCCCATGCTGTCAACAATGCCGAGGTCAATTCGCCGACGGGCGTATAGGACGCTTCGGCAAAATTTTTGCGCGCATCCGCATAGTGGCGAAGCCTGAAATCACGAAGCCCAAGCACAATGCGGGCCATCCGGTGCTGGCTGTTGAACGAGAGGACCTTGGTAGCCAGTTCTTCCGCATCGGGCAAATTGCCGGAGGAAACTTCAAGCAAAAACAGTTTTTCGATGAGAACCGGATTGTCGGGATCTTCGATCAGGGCCTTGCTGAGATAATCGGCGGCAATCTCATTATCGCGCTCCTTGCCGGCCGATCTTCCCGCAAGGTAGTTGCCCGACAGGCTGGTTGCCTCGCCGATTGAAAACTCGGCACGCGATGGCTGCGCCATAACGAGCATTATTGTTAGCGCCGCAGCGCCGGCGAGAGGTAAAGCAATTTTGACCATAGGCATCCGTCTCAAGAAAAGGCAGCCAATTCAGCCGCCCAGGTGATTCATTGCCATAAAATGGGGTTTTTTCTGGGTATCTGCAAGAACAAAGCAGCAGGCCTAAAAATTTCCACCTGGGTGCGGTCACTCAGGTGGAAAAGGCCGATTATATGCGTTGCAAGCCTATTTGGACACCCTCAGGGCCAACAAGTTCGTTGCAATTGCCTGGAATGCGGCGTTCAGATCTGATTCGTTTGCGGCATTGAACCGGTGGGCGTTGTCTGTAGCACAATTTTGGACGAGATCTACACGGGCCGCAATGCTGGTATCCAGTTCGAATTCTATGGTGTATATCTCCACTCCTTTTAGCTTCATGGCAGCGCACAAGGCTTTGGCCTGAGTCCAGGAACTGCCGTTCGGCGCGCTGCAGTTGATATGGGTGTCATTGCTACCGCTCCCAGAGATTGAAGACTGGCTTCTGACGCCGTTGCAGTAGTTGGTATTGTATTCAGCATCGGTCATCAATATCATGATTTTCTTCAGGCGTTCAGTACCGTAGGCAGCCGGTACGCTGCTGCCCGTCCACAGACCAATGTCGGGAGAAAGTGTGTACCAGCCCCATGCCACACCCACGTGACCGGCGGTTGAACCCACAGCTGACATGCTGTCGATACGCGTATTCAGGACGCTCTTGTCATTGGTAAGAGGCAATAACATGCTACTCAGGCACGGGGACGTGGAAGGTGGATAAACGCGGCCCACACGAGATGTGCTTGTTATTGCAGCATCGGTATAGGCATTCGTACCTATGCGTTCACTGACACAGGTGCTGATTGCATACGTCCTGCTATTGCCAAGCATATTCGTAAAAGTGAAATTTGTAGAACCTGGGGTCGTACTTGTTCCAGCCGCGATCGGACCGCGTGCTGCCACGGCGTAGGTGTCAACATTCACACCCATGCTGTAAGGCACAATTGCAGCTTTCGAATAATAAGGGGTTGTGCCTGTCCAAAGGACGGTATTTACAAAGTTTTTCGCAGCCGTTTTGAGGGAGGCCATCTTCGTGCCGGAAGCCATTGAACCCGTATTGTCCAGAACGAGGGAAATTTCGATACTGTTGCCTGCTTTTATAACTTCGGCTTCAAGAGCCACATCGACATATTCTATTTGTGCGAGTGCCATAATTGTAGTTTTTACCCGTGCTGTTCCGGTGACCTCGACCCTGTCTGGATAGCTTTTAAGGTCAAATGCGATGACTTCATTCTCTTCAGAAGTTTCGTAGTTATGATCCAGGTAGGTTCTGGCCAGGACCTTCAGTTCGGCTTCGGTCTTGCCTGTAGCCGCGGCGGCGGCAAGCGCTGCAGCATCAAGTCCCGCAGCAAACTTCGTTTGCGTGTGATTGACACGCACAAAATCAATGGCCGATCCGGCACACAGAAACATAGGAACGGCTGCGACTGAGACTATTTGGGTGATTGAGCCCAATTGATTGTTGCGAAACGCTTTCAACTTTTGAACTGCTGAAACGACGAAAGCATCAATAAAACTGCGCATTGCGGCCTCTCCTGAGGAATTGAATTCAGGAAAGCTCTATTCTATGCGGATGAAAGACAGGTTTCGCGGAAGGGTTGCATTTTAGACACTTTGTAAAATTTCAAAAGAAGCTCATCCAAGACTAATTTCTGCTTAAATGAGCCACTAAAATTGCGCTTCGCCGGTTTACATGTTTGGATAGTTTGGCCCTTCGCCGCCTTGCGGCACAACCCAGGTAATGTTCTCAGACGGGTCTTTGATGTCGCAGGTTTTGCAATGGACGCAGTTCTGGTGGTTAATCTGGAATCGTGGCGGCTTGCCCTCTTCCATTAACACTTCATAAACCCCTGCCGGACAATAGCGCTGGGCTGGCTCGGCCCACATGGGCAGATTTATCGAAATCGGAATGCTGGCATCCGTCAATTTGAGATGGGCGGGTTCATCTTCCTCATGGTTGGTTGCCGAGAAGGCCAGGTTGGTAAGGCGGTCAAAGGACAGCACGCCGTCGGGCTTGGGATAGTTAATAATCTTACAACTTGCAGCGGGGTTCAGGGTTGCGCTGTCGGGCTTGCCGTGTTTCCAGGTGCCGAGGCCAAAGCCAAAAAGCGTGTTCATCCACATATCAATCGCACCCAGAACAACGCCGCCCACAAGGCCGAGCTTTGACCACATGGGCTTCACATTCTTCACCCGCTTCAGATCCTCATAGACCCAGGATTTCTTGTAGGCCTCTTCATAGCCTATGAGTTCATCACCGACGCGGCCTTCGTTCAAGGCGGCGAAAGCTGCCTCTGCGGCCATCATGCCGGTCTTCATGGCGTTATGAGAACCCTTGATGCGCGGCACATTCACAAAACCAGCGGAACAACCGATCAAGACGCCGCCGGGGAAATAAAGTTTTGGCACGGATTGGAAGCCACCTTCGGTAATGGCGCGCGCGCCATAAGCAACTCTTCGGCCTCCTTCCAGCACATGCGAAATCAGCGGATGATGCTTGAAGCGCTGGAATTCCATGTACGGGTAGAGGTAGGGATTCTGATAGTTGAGATGGACCACGAATCCGACGGAGACGAGATTGTCTTCCAGGTGGTACATGAAGCTGCCGCCACCGGCTTTCGCACCCAGAGGCCAGCCCATGGTGTGGGTGACTTGCCCCTGCTTGTGATTTTCGGGCTTCACTTCCCACAGCTCTTTCATGCCGAGGCCAAATTTTTGCGGCTCGCGGCCTTCTGAAAGCTTGTATTTTTCAATGATCTCTTTGGCCAACGAACCGCGGACACCTTCAGCGATGAAGACATATTTTCCGATGAGTTCCATGCCCGGCTGATAGTCGGGTTTGTGGCTGCCATCCCTGGCAATACCCATGATGCCCGCCACAACACCGCGCACGGAGCCATCTTCCCGGTAGAGAACTTCCGAGCAGGCAAAACCGGGATAGATTTCAACACCCAGGCTTTCGGCCTGGGTTCCCAGCCAGCGGCACACGTTGCCAAGTGAGACGGCATAGTTGCCATGATTGTTCATGAGCGGCGGCATCAGAAAATTCGGCAGGCGCAGCGCGCCCTTGGGGCCAAGCACATAGAACCTGTCATCAACCACCGGCGTGTTGAGGGGCGCGCCCTTTTCTTTCCAGTCGGGAATGAGTTCGTTCAGGGCGATGGGATCAATCACGGCGCCGGAAAGAATATGAGCGCCGACTTCCGAACCCTTTTCCAGCAGGCAAACCGAGATATCGCCGGAAAGCTGCTTTAGACGGATGGCAGCGGCCAGACCCGCAGGTCCGGCACCAACGATGACGACATCATACTCCATCGCTTCGCGCTGAACTTGATCCACAGGTAATACTCCTCAAAGGGCATGCGTTTCCGGATGACGCCTGTTATAGTGGCTTAAGCCTTTGGACAAGATAACCAATTCGGACATGCAAACAAAGCAAAACGACATGAACCCCCACGAAGCACAAGCCGCACTTGCCTGGCTCATTGAAATGGGGGCAGATGAGATTGTGGGCGAAGAGCCGGTCAATCGCTTTGTGGTGGGCCCACCTGCTGTTGCGGCACCTGTCAGCAAGGTTGAACCCGCCCGTGCCGCGCCTTCAACGGCAGAAGCCTGCCAAACGCTGGAAGACCTTCAATCGGCCCTGCTCGCGCTCGAAAATTTCCCACTGAAAAAAACTGCCAGCAATCTGTGTTTTGCAGGCGGCAATCCCCAGGCCGATGTGATGATCATCGGAGATGTGCCGGGGCGCGATGAGGATATTGAAGGCAAAGTCTTTGCCGGGCAGAACGAATTGCTGCTGGAAAAAATGCTTGCGTCAATTGGAATTTCAACTGCTGGTGTAAGCCTGTTTAATCTCATTCCGTGGCGGCCCCCGGGAAACCGCACGCCAACGGAAGCAGAAATTCAGCTGTGCCAGCCATTTCTTTTGCGCGCCATTGAACTCTGCGGACCCAAATTCATTCTTTGTCTTGGGGGCCAGTCCGCCCAACGCCTGTCAGGCAAGAGCGAAGGACTTCTCGCACTTCGCGGCAAATGGTTTGATCTCAAAACGGCCAAGAAAAAAATTCCGGTGCTGCCTAGTTTTCATCCCAGTTACCTGCTCAAGCAGGCGAGCCAGAAGCGCCTGGCCTGGCGCGATCTCCTGGCCTTCAAGGAATCCATTGATGCCCATTAATTCTACGGATTTGCTGGTTTTCCTGACCGCCGCGCTGAGCCTCAATCTCACGCCCGGCAATGACATGATGTATGTGCTGGGACAATCCTTGAAAGGCGGAGGCCGCACCGGCATTTCTGCAAGTCTAGGCATTGCCGGAGGGTCGCTCATCCATCTCGGATTTGTGGCGCTTGGTGTTGCCGTCATCCTGGCGCAGCACCCGCTTCTCTTCGATCTTATCCGCTATGCGGGTGCCTGCTATCTCATCTGGATTGCTTACACCACGCTCACATCGCCGATGTCAGCACTTACCCATGATGATACACAACGCAGCACATTTGCGGCTTTCAGGGATGGGATTCTGGTCAACCTGTTCAATCCCAAAATCATTGTCTTCATGTTCGCCTTCCTGCCGCCCTTCATTCGCCCGGAAAATGGCTCGCCACTTTTGCAGCTTTTTATTTTGGGTATGATTTTTAATGTGGGTGGCACGGTGATCAATTGCATTGTTGCCCTGTTTGCCGGAAAAATTGGTGCAGCCCTTTCAACCAGCCTGAATTTCCGCCGCTGGTTTTCAAGGATTTCCGCTGGCCTGTTTGTGATGCTGGCGGCGCGGCTTGTGTTTGAGAGAAAATAGATGGCTGAGCCGCGGGAATTCGTACCCCTTCACATCGCAATCCTGACCGTGTCAGACACGCGAACGCTGGCCGATGATAAATCGGGGCAGACCTTGCAGGATAGAATAGCGGCGGCAGGCCACAGCGTTTCCGACCGGCAAATCACGCGGGATGATATCGTCAAGATTCGCCGCATTGTGAAAGCGTGGAGCAAACGCTCGGATATTGATGTCATCATTTCCACAGGCGGCACGGGCCTTACGGGCCGTGATGTTACCATTGAAGCCATGCGTCCCCTGTTCGAGAAAGAAATCGAGGGCTTCAGCACCCTGTTCCATATGATCTCGTTTCCCAAGATTGGAACCTCAACGGTGCAGTCGCGCGCCACGGCGGGGGTGATGAAGGGCAAATATATTTTCTGCCTGCCGGGCTCGCCCGGGGCCTGCCGGGATGCGTGGGATGAAATCCTGAAGTGCCAGCTGGACTACCGCCATCTCCCCTGCAATTTTGTGGAGATCATGCCGCGCCTGGAGGAACACCAGAAGCGGAAGAAGGGCTAGGCCAATTTCTGTTTTGGCAGAATAAAACCATTCACGATGGCAAGGCCAATCAGCAGAATTCCGGCGCCCAACAATTGTGCGCCAGACATTCTCTCTCCCAGAACAAGAACCGCAGTGAGAAGCCCAATCGGCGTCATCAGAAGCACGAAGGGAGCGGCCACGTCCATGCGGCAGCGGCGGAGCAGCGAAAACCAGGCGATATAGGCGAGATAAAAACCAACGAAGGCAACAAAGGCCAGGGTTGCCCATTCGGTTGGATCTGCCGATGTTATGGACTGCCACTGGCCAGTTTCAAGAAGTGCGGTCGCCAGAATAAGTTGTGGCACGCCTATCAACGCGTTGGCTTTCAGGAGCACAATGCCACTGTCCTGGCTAAGTTTGTGGGCCAACACTTGCCCGAGGGCCCAGAAGAAGCCACTTATCACAATGAGGGCAACCGGCAGCAAGGCCGGGCGCTGTTCCGGCAGGCCAATGACAATTGCCACACCAAGCAACGCTATCGCTGTGCCCAACAGCTTGCGGCGATCCAGCGTTTCGCCAGCAATGAGCCAGCCCAGAAAGACGGCCATGGGCACCTGGGTCTGGAGCACGAGATTGGCGGTTGTGGCCTCGACACCGCGCAAGCCCCAAAAGAGAAGCGCCCCTTGAATGGTGACCGCGAAGGTGGAAATCAGCAGCACGGAACGCCATGGCGTCCTGATTTTTTCGCGCACCGTAACAAGCATGAGCAAGGCAATGCCTACATAAACCAGAAGCATCATGAACAGGGGCGGAAAATGGGCGACTGCGGGTTTGGCGAGGGTCAGCCCGGTTCCCCAGCACAGGGGTGCAGCAAGGGCCAGCAGCAGGGTTTTGGATTTCATGGCCTCAGCAATGGAGATATTTTCCTGTCACCACAAGTTTGTTCTTGTTCTGTTCTCCGATTTGCGCTACACAGCAGCTATGCCAACCCTGATTGATACCAGACCCTCCGTTTCCTTCGATCCCGCCGTTACGGGTTCGGGGCGGCTTACGGCTTTGCCGCACCAGTTGCGGGGACGCAGCGCGCGCAATAATGACAAGGGGCGCTACGAGAAGAACGGAATTTTGTTTTTTGATGATGGCTGGGAATCCCTTGCAGATTTGCCGCCACTCAAAACCACGATTTTTGAAGAACAACCCAAAACCATCATTGCGCGCAATCAATCGCCGGATATTTCCTTTGACCGCTCGATCAACCCCTATCGCGGCTGCGAGCATGGCTGTGTTTATTGTTATGCGAGGCCCACCCACGCCTATATGGGGCTTTCGCCTGGCCTTGATTTCGAAAGCAAGCTTTTCATAAAGCCGAACGCGGCGGCGCTTCTTCGGGAGGAATTAACCGCGCCCAATTACAGCCCGCGAACCATTGCTCTCGGATCCAATACGGACCCCTACCAGCCGATTGAACGCACCTACCGGATTACCCGGCAAATCCTGGAGGTGTTGTCCGAGTTCAACCATCCCGTTGGCATTGTCACCAAGTCTGCGCTTGTCTTGCGCGACCTGGATATCCTGACGTCCATGGCGGAACGCGGGCTGGTGAAAGTTGCAATTTCGGTCACTACCCTAGACGGGAAATTGGCGCGCGCGATGGAGCCTCGGGCCTCGACCCCTGCGAAACGGCTCGAGGCTCTTCGTGTGTTATCAGCGGCCGGTGTTCCCACCGTTGTGATGATGGGGCCGGTTATTCCGGCGGTGAATGATATGGAAGTTGAGGCCATACTGAAGGCCGCTGCGGTGGCTGGCGTCAAGGAAGCGGGGTATACAATGCTGCGCCTGCCGCTTGAGGTGAAGGATATTTTCAAGGAATGGCTGATGACGGAAATGCCAGACAGGGCCTCCAAGGTCATGTCGCTGGTGAAATCAATTCGTGGCGGCAAGGAAATTGACGCGACATTCGGACGGCGCATGACCGGTACAGGGCCCTATGCCTGGACTATCGGGCGGCGCTTTCAATTGACTGCCGAGCGCCTCGGCATCAACCGCAGACGCTCGACGCTGACCACGGAACTCTTTCGTCGGCCGCCGCAAGCGGGCGAGCAGTTGACGCTCATCTAGGGTTATGGCCCAAAGGGGCCATGGCACGAGGCGATTCCAGCAAACCGGATTTCAGTTTTGAACTTGCGGCGCAGGCCCAAGGGTTTTCGCGCATCTGTGGCATTGATGAGGCCGGGCGCGGGCCGTGGGCAGGACCTGTGGTTGCCGCTGCGGTTATTCTTGATCCGCAGAATATTCCTTCGGGGCTCAACGACTCCAAAAAACTCAAAGAGGATCAACGCGAGAGGCTGTTTGCGGAAATTACAGCTTCTGCAAAAGTAGGTATTGGCGTTGGTGATGAGATCCGCATCGACCGCGACAATATCCTCGCTTCAACACTGTGGGTCATGGCAGAAGCGTTTCAAAACCTTTCCGATTTGCCACACTATGCTTTGGTAGATGGTAATCGCGCGCCAAAACTTTCCTGCCCGGTCCAAACTGTTATTTCTGGTGATGCTCGCTCTCTCTCAATAGCTGCCGCCTCGATCATCGCCAAGGTGACGCGCGACCGGATTATGGTGGCACTCGACCGGGAGTTTCCTGGTTACGGCTTTGCCCGTCATAAGGGCTATGGCACGGCTTTTCACCACGCGGCCCTGCTCGAACTTGGACCTTGCATTCACCACCGCAAAAGCTTCACTCCCATAAGGACTTTGATGGCGCTTGATCGGACGGAAAACCGGTAACCACTTTTTCTGAGCAAGCGCTGAGCTGCTTGCCCGTTAACCACAATAAGTGAATTCGATTCACGCGGACTCCGCAAAGATTCATGATGGAATTCTGAATCAAGTTTGTTGCGTTGGATACAGAGTTCATCGATGGGTTTCGAAACAAAGCCGGATATCAGGCCGCTCCACAACCGCGTGTTGGTGGGCGATTGCCTGGCCGAATTGAAGAAGATCCCATCGGGCTCGGTTGATCTCGTATTCGCGGACCCGCCTTACAATCTGCAATTGGCAGGAGACCTGACACGGCCTGACCAAAGCAAGGTTGATGCGGTTGATGACCACTGGGACAAGTTTGCGAGCTTTGCCGCGTACGACAGCTTCACCAAGGCATGGCTGGCTGAATGCCGGCGGGCGCTCAAGCCCAACGGGGCGCTGTGGGTGATCGGCTCCTATCACAACATCTTCCGCGTCGGCTCCATCCTGCAGGACTTGGGCTACTGGATTCTCAATGACGTGATCTGGCGCAAAACCAACCCCATGCCAAATTTCCGTGGCCGCCGCTTCACCAATGCGCACGAGACGATGATCTGGGCAGGCAAGAGCGCCACTTCAAAATACACCTTCCACTATGAAGCGATGAAAATCTTCAACGACGATTCACAAATGCGCTCGGACTGGACGCTGCCGCTCTGCACGGGCGGAGAACGGTTGAAAAACGGCGATGGCGACAAGCTTCATCCGACACAAAAACCCGAGGCGCTGCTGCACCGCGTCATGCTTTCTTCCACCAATCCAGGAGATGTCGTGCTTGATCCATTTTTTGGCACCGGAACCACCGGTGCTGTTGCCAAACAGTTGGGCCGGGTTTTCATCGGCATCGAGCGCGAGGAAAATTATGCGCGCTCGGCGCTTGAACGCATCAACGCAACGGAGTCCCTTTCAGATGAAGCGTTGAAATCAACAACGGCAAAAAGAGCGGAGCCGCGCATTCCTTTTGGTTCCCTGTTGGAGCGCGGGCTGGTGAAGGCCGGTGACATGCTGCTTGACCCGACAGCCCGCGTAGCGGCCCGCATTCGTGCCGATGGTTCCATCGCCTGCAAGGACAATAGCGGTTCCATTCACAAGATCGGAGCCTATGTGCAAGGGGCCGAGGCCTGCAATGGCTGGACCTTCTGGCATGTGCGCAAGGGCACCAATCTTGTACCCATCGACATCCTGCGCCAACAGGTGCGGGCCGAACTGGGTTCGGCGGCATAACAGCTTTGCAGGATTTCGCCTTGCCTCGGCCAGGTTTAGGCATTAGGTCCGGCTGATAACCGGAGCCTGGAATCCATGAAAGCCCTGCAGCCCACGTCTTTCCTTTTCGATCTCGATGGCACGCTGCTTGACAGTGTCTATGACCATGTCATGGCGTGGAACGCGGCCTTGCAGGAAGAAGGCATTGATGTTTCGATCTGGCGCATTCACCGGCGCATCGGCATGTCGGGTGGATTGTTCACGCGGGCCCTGGCAAGAGAAACCGGCATTGAATTTGATGGCGACAGGCTGGGGCGATTGCGGGCGCTTCATGCCAGCCACTATAGCAAGCATTCGGCCAACACGCGTCCCCTGCCCGGCGCGCGCGAGCTGCTGAAATATCTGACCGATAATAAAATTCCGTGGGCAATTGCAACTTCAGGCCGGATGCTGACAGCTGGACCCGTGTTGAAAATTCTCGGTGTTGATCCGGATAAGGTGCCGGTGATCACGCGCGATCTTGTGGCTTACGCCAAGCCCGACCCCGATTTGTTTCTGGCGGCAGCGGAAAAACTGGGCATTGAGATTGATACGGCCTGTGTGGTGGGCGACAGCATCTGGGACATGCTGG
>CAZAMS010000155.1:0-3196 GCA_964486305.1 uncultured Aestuariivirga sp. | reverse complement strand
GCCTACCTAGGGCGCACCGTGAAAGCCCTCTATGGCCGCGTGATGCCGGTTGCGAGCTACATCATTGCCACGGAGCCCCTTGGCGAGAATCGTGCAAGATCGCTCATCGCCAATAATGAGGCTGTGGCAAACACGAATTTCATCGTGGATTATTTCCGGCGTTCCAGCGACCATCGTATGCTGTTCGGCGGGCGGGCGAGTTATTCGACTTTTGAGCCGCCCAATCTTGGTGAATATATGCGGCCACGCATGACAAAGGTTTTCCCGCAATTGAAAGATGTGAAAATTGATTACGCCTGGGGCGGTTATATCGCAATCAGCTCAAACCGGATTCCCGATTGCGGACGGCTTTCGCCCACGGTCTACTACGCCCATGGCTATTCCGGCCAGGGCGTTGCGCTCACCGGCCTCTACGGAAAGCTGATGGCAGAAGCCATTCGCGGCACGGCGGAAAGATTTGATCTGCTGGCTCGGATCAAGCACCTCCCTTTCCCCGGCGGCCCCGTGCGCACGCCGATGCTGGTGGCGGCAATGATGTATTACCGCATCAGGGATGCGCTTTCGTAATCCCTACTCCGGCATTGGCGTTGCCCGCGCGCCGCGTTGCCAGGCCTTGAGGCAGAGGTATTCCATTACAAGGGAAGCGCCAGCAATCGAAGTGAGGTCCGCGTGGTCATAGGGTGGAGACACCTCGACCACATCCATCGCCACAAAATTCACATCCGTCAATTTGCGAATAACGCTTGCCGCCTGATGGTAAGTCAATCCACCCGCGATTGGTGTGCCCGTTCCCGGCGCTACTGATGGGTCAAGACAATCAATGTCAAAGGTGAGATAGGCCTTCGATTTGCTGGCCTGCTTTTTGATGATGGCAGCCAGCTGATCGCTGCTGGAATCATGAACTTCATCGGCATAGACAATGCGAAAGCCCATGGTGGTTTCGCCGACGAAAGTCGTGCGGATGCCGATCTGCACGGATTTGCGCGGGTCGATGAGGCCCTCACGCACGGCGTAACCAAACATGGTGCCGTGATCGATACGGCCACCGTCATCGACTTCAACGTCGCGGTGGGCATCGAAATGCACCAGCGCCAGGGGGCCGTGCTTTTTGGCGTGAGCCTTGAGAATTGGGTAGGTCACGTAGTGATCACCGCCAAGTGAGACCATTTCGGCACCGGAACCAATGATTTCGGTAGCATGTGCTTCCAGCCTTTCCGGGAAGTTTTCCTTACGGCCCCAATCGAAGAAGCAATCGCCATAGTCAATGACTGACAAGGTGTTGAAAGGATCAAACATCCATGGCCAAAAGGGTCCCCAGGCGTTTTCAGCAGAAGCCTTCCTGATACCTTCGGGACCAAAGCGGGTGCCGGGCCTGTGCGAAACTGACTGATCAAACGGGATGCCCGTCACCGCGATATCAACGCCGGCGAGATCACGCGTGTATTTGCGGCGCATGAATGAAAGCGCACCGGCATAGGTCGCCTCCCATTGGGTGCCCTTGATGCTTTCCCTGCGAAAGGCTTCATCGCCCGGAAGCCGGGTCATCTTGTCGAGTTCAAGGGCCATGATCTACTCCGTGAGCACGAGGGAATCGTCGGGCATCCAGGATACCCAAATGCTTTGCCCGCGCTCAACGCCGGAACCACCAGTGCGCGTATCGTTTTGCACATTCACCTGCAAGTCATGCCCGCCTTTGATTGACACAACAATATGACTGGTGTCACCGTAGTAGGCGACATCGCGCACCTTGCCTGAGACTTTGATGGGACCCGCTGTTTTTGGCTCAGTCTTGGAAATTTTCAATTTTTCTGGCCGCACGGCAATGGCAACCGTATCACCACAGGTTTTGTCCGTGTCGAAATTCAATTTGCCGAGGCCTTTGGCTTCGCAGGTAATTGCCTTGGCAGTCTTGCTCAGGACCTTCGCATCAATCAGGTTCACCTTGCCGATGAAGTCTGCCACGAAGCGGGTGGCTGGTTGCTCATAAAGTTCAGAAGGTGTGGCAATTTGTTGAACTGCGCCTTTGTCGATAACGGCAATGCGGCTGGCCATGGAAAGTGCCTCGTCCTGATCATGGGTGACGATGATAAAGGTGATACCAACCGTTTCCTGAAGCCGTGTGAGTTCCATCCGCATATCCTCGCGCAGTTTTGCATCAAGAGCCGAGAGTGGTTCATCAAGCAGCAGAACCTTAGGCCGTTTCACCAGAGCCCGTGCCAAGGCCACACGCTGGCGCTGACCGCCAGACATCTGATCGGGCTTGCGCTTGGCAAGATGAGAGAGCTTCACCATCTCCAATGCCTCTGCGGTTCGACGCGTCGTTTCATCGGCTGGAACACCAGTAACCCGCAAGCCATAGGCCACGTTATCTTCCACGGTCATGTGGGGAAATACGGCATAGGACTGGAACACCATGTTTGTCGGGCGCTTGTTCGGCGGCGTCAGCGCCATGTCCTGGCCGCCAATGATGATCTGGCCTTCGGTTGGCGTTTCGAGGCCAGAAATCATGCGCAGCAAGGTGGTCTTGCCGCAGCCCGAGGGGCCGAGCAGCGCAAAGAATTCATTCTGGGCAATATCGATGTTGACGTTATCAACGGCTATCACGCCACCTGGAAATTTCTTGCTGACACCGCGAATGGATACAATTGGATCAGTCATCATCAACCTTTGCCAGATTTTTCTGGAGCCTGGAGTTTCATGGCGAGAACAGTTGCCACCACAGTAATCACGATCAGCACGGTGGAGGCCGCATTGATTTCGGGCGATACGCCACGGCGCACGAGGGAATAGACCTTAACCGGGAAGGTCACGGTCTCCGGTCCCGAGGTAAAGAAGGTAATCACGAAGTCATCGAGGGAAAGCGTGAAGGCGAGAAGCGCGCCGGCCACAAGGCCCGGCATCATGAAAGGGACAATCACTTTCCAGAAGGTCTGCCATTCACTGGCGCCCAAATCCTTCGAGGCTTCTTCGAGTTGCCGGTTGAAGCCAACAAGACGTGAGCGCACCACTATGGCCACAAAGGGAAAGCAGAAGGCCACATGGGCGATTATGATATTTGCCAGGTTCAGCGGCCACGGCATGGCGACCACGGCGCTCATCATGCCGGTCTCATTGAAGAACAGGAGCAGTGCCACACCCATGCAAATTTCAGGGATAACGATGGGCAGGCCCATGAAGGCTTCATAGGCGCCCTTGA
>CAZAMS010000154.1:0-4627 GCA_964486305.1 uncultured Aestuariivirga sp. | reverse complement strand
GAGGCAGTTAGGCAGTCCTGTCAGGACAGGGCCGAAGTTGCAGTTCCGGGAAGCAAAAAAAGCCGCAAAAGCGTGGGCGCGGACTTCGCGTCAACCGCCGGACCACACGACCGGCATACCTGCGAGCTTTGCGTCCACGCAACCCTTCGCCTTCTCTCCTACCCCCGAAAACGGAATAACCGTTTTCACCCCCGGCGAAGCCGTGCCCGACGCTCATTGAAAAGTAAATCACACTTTATCCTCGCCCGCTTGCGGGAGAGGACAGGGGCCTATTGCGGAACGCAATGGGAAAGGCGAGGGGAACGAGGTGGAAGTGCCCTCACATCCCCTTGACGATCTGCTCCGTCATTTTCTTGGCATCACCGAACAGCATCATGGTGTTGTCGCGCCAGAACAAGGGGTTGTCGACGCCGGCATAGCCTGATGCCATGCCGCGCTTGATGAACATCACCGTGTTGGCCTTCCACACTTCCAGTACCGGCATGCCGTAGATCGGCGATTTCGGGTCGTCCTTGGCGGAAGGGTTGGTGACATCATTGGCCCCGATCACGAAGGCCACATCGGCCTGGGCGAATTCGGAGTTGATGTCTTCGAGTTCAAACACCTCGTCATAAGGCACGTTCGCTTCGGCCAGCAGCACGTTCATGTGGCCGGGCATGCGGCCCGCCACGGGATGAATGGCATATTTCACCGTCACCCCTGCCTTCTTCAAATGATCGGCCAATTCACGCAGTGCATGCTGAGCCTGAGCCACCGCCATGCCATAACCCGGAACGATGATCACCGAGCCTGCATTCTTCATGATGAAGGCCGCGTCTTCGGCCGCTCCCTGCTTGACTGGCCGCGTTTCCTTGGCGCCTGCCGCGGCGCCCGAAGTTTCACCCCCGAAGCCGCCAAGAATGACCGAGATGAAAGAGCGGTTCATGCCCTTGCACATGATGTAGGAGAGAATGGCGCCTGACGAACCCACCAACGCACCCGTGATGATCAGTGCCGTGTTGGCCAGCGTGAAGCCGATGCCCGCAGCCGCCCAGCCCGAATAGGAATTGAGCATCGAGATCACCACCGGCATGTCGGCACCACCGATCGGAATGATCAACAGGAAGCCCAGCGCGAAACTGATGGCAATAATCAGCCAGAAATGCAGGGGGTTCTGCGTGGCAAAGAATCCGAAAATGAAAAACAGCAGGGCAAGGCCAAGGGCAATGTTGATGTAATGCCGGAACGGCAGCATGATGGGAGCCCCGCTCATGCGGCCATCAAGTTTCAGGAATGCGATGATGGAGCCCGTGAAAGTGACGGCACCGATAGCAGCACCCAGCGCCATTTCAATGCGGCTTTGCCCATGTATCTCGCCACCACTGGCAATGCCGAAGGCATCGGGCGCATAGAAAGCCGCTGCTGCTACAAAAACCGCAGCCAGACCAACGAGTGAGTGAAAGGCGGCAACGAGCTGGGGCATGGCCGTCATCGCAATGCGCCTTGCCGTAAACGCACCGATACTGCCACCAATAGCGATGCCGCCGATGATCAACCCCCACACCAGCAGATTGGTAGGCGCTGCGATGGCCAAGGTGGTGAGAATGGAAATACCCATGCCCGCCATGCCATAGGTATTGCCGGCCCGCGAGGATTCAGGACTGGAAAGCCCCCTGAGCGCCATGATGAACATGGCGCCAGCCACGAGATAGAGAAGGGCGGCGAAACTGGCTGACATCTATTTGCCCTTCTTCTTGTACATCGCCAACATGCGGCTGGTGACGAGAAAGCCGCCAAAAATATTCACGCTTGCCAGGATCAACGCGAGAAAACCAAAGATCATGGCGATGGTGGAGCCCGAGGCAATAGCCCCTGCCCCCACGGCGAGCAATGCACCAACAACAATGACAGAGGAGATCGCGTTCGTCACTGACATCAATGGCGTGTGAAGTGCGGGCGTCACATTCCACACGACATAGTAGCCAACGAAGACCGCGAGCACGAAAATTCCGAGGAGCGAAACGAAGGGATCAACGGTTTGGACAATCTGTTCCATGGGTATCAGGCCTTGTACATCGGGTGAACGAGCGCGCCATCCCGGGCAATGAGCGTGCCCTTGATGATTTCATCTTCATAATCAATCTTGAGGATGCCATCGGGCTGAATCATCAGATCCAAAAAGTTGGCCAGGTTCTTGGCAAACAGAGGCGAGGCATTGCCCGCAAGCTTGCCCGCGAGATTCACTGTGCCAATAATTGAAACACCCTTGTGCTCAACAATCTGATCAGGCTTTGAGAGCGGGCAATTGCCGCCGCGCTCAACCGCCAGATCAACAATGACGGAGCCGGATTTCATGCTCTCAACCATTGCCTTGGTCACCAACACAGGCGCTGGCCGTCCCGGAATAAGGGCCGTAGTAATGACAATGTCCTGGCCCTTGATATGTTCAGCAAGGAGAGCCGCCTGCTTGGCCTTGTCCTCCGCCGACAATTCCTTGGCGTAACCGCCAGCTGTCGCCGCATCCGCCACATCGGCAAAAACAAATTTGGCGCCCAGGCTCTTCACCTGTTCTTCAGTGGCCTTGCGAACGTCCGTTGCCGAAACAATGGCCCCCAGTCGCCGCGCCGTGGCAATGGCCTGAAGTCCCGCAACACCCACACCCATGATAAAGACCTTTGCTGGCGGGACCGTACCCGCCGCCGTCATCATCATCGGGAAAGCCCGGCCAAATTGCGCGGCTGCATCAATGACAGCCTTGTAGCCCGCAAGGTTGGACTGTGACGAAAGGATATCCATGGATTGCGCCCGGGAAATGCGCGGCATCAGTTCCATGGCAAAAAATGACTGGCCAGATTTTGCCAGAGCTTCGAGCCCTTTGCGTTCGCCATAGGGGTCTAGGCCAGCGGCCACAACCGCACCCTTTTTTAGATTTTTGAGAATGGCATCAGAAGGCCGGCGCACCGCCAAAACCACATCGGCGTCCTTGAGCCCAACATCGGACTTGATGATGCTGGCACCGGCGGCTGCAAATGCATCATCGGAAATATGGGCTCCATCGCCAGCGCCTGCCTGCACGGCAACCGTAAGCCCCTTTTTCACATAGGCCTTGACCGTATCCGGGCTGGCCGAAACGCGGCGCTCCCCGGGACTCGTTTCAGAAAGAACCGCGATTTTCATGTTTCGCGCGCCCTATGAGACGCTTGCGGCAATGACCAGACCGAACAGCACCAGCAGCCCAACCGACAAGTACCAGTTGCTGCCCCTGCGCATGTCTAGGAACACGGCCACGATGCCCAAAATCAATCCACCGAACCCCATAAACACATTGAAAGTTTGGGCAAAGCGGAAGGATACCAAGGCCACCAGCACATAGCCGCAAATAATGGAAAGCGCGACCGAGCCCTTGATAAACGCAGTATAGGTGTTGCGGTGTTCCTCCATGTCGTCAGAATGTTTGACCGAAGAATGCTTTGCCATGCCTGAAGTCCCCTGAAACGTCATGAATCTTTGGACGATGTGTAGCCAACGCCGGAACGCCCCGCAAGCATCCCAGCCAAACGCGGCGATGAGTCACGCTAAGGCGGCTAATTGGTCCTCCAACCCACCACCCGAAGTTCTCATTATACCGCACTTAACGCTGTCAAATATGATCAGGCAGGTTCTGACCGGCTGATAGAATGCGCACGATAACGATCATCCCTTCCTCGATAGCGAAAACCACCATGTGAGTACCAACCGTGTGAATTCGCACTGGTCGTTTAAGTTCTGTCCGCAGCCGCGCCATTTCCGGATTGAGGCCAATCAGTTCAATTGCGTTCCTGATCTGTGCAACATATTTGCTCGACTGCGCAGCTCCGAAATTGTCCTTGCCATAGGTGATGATGTCGACAAGGTCATTATGGGCCTCAGTCGAATATCTGATCCTCATGCAGTCTTTTTGCGCGAAGGCTTGGCTTTTGCGGTTGCAGCTGCTGATTGGAAAAATTCATCCAAAGTGCTCTCGTGGAAACCGCTGGCGTAGCCCTTCTCAACTTCCGCTTCGAGCCAGTTTTTGGTGTTCCCCTTCTCCAGTTCCTTCCTGATTAAATTACGGATAAAGTCGCTGGCATTTCCAAATTTACCGGTCGCAACTTGGGCTTCGACCCATTCTTTCATCCTGTCAGGAAGTGAGATGTTCATGGTGGCCATGGCTGGAACTCCTTCGTAACAAGATAACACAATTGGCAAAGTATGTCAAAGTTTGCCAATTGCTAAATCGACGCGAAAGTTCCCAAAGCGATAAGGAAGACATAAATCCAGGTACAAAAATCATGAATGGCCACCCAAACCAAAGTCGCGTCGAATTCGACATGCGCCGCTTGTCACTTATGGGTAAGCGTTCGGCTTCGGTCGCCTTGTTTGCTGGGTTAGGATAGGATTGAAGCTATGTCTTGGTGACGATGGTCACAAAGCTCAAGACCTGTGCGGTGCCTATGTCTGGATATGACGAAGAGAAGCGTTACGCGGTTGTGGCTGAGACACGGCGGAAGTGGACGGCTGCGGAGAGGAAGCAGATCGTGGTGGAGACGGAAGCTTCATCGGTCTCTTCGGTAGCTCGCAAGCACGGGGTTGCAGCGAGCCTGGTGTTCCGCTGGCGGCGCGAGGCGGG
>CAZAMS010000153.1:0-4155 GCA_964486305.1 uncultured Aestuariivirga sp. | reverse complement strand
TTGTGTCAGCAGCACACAGGTTTCAGCCCACCCCCACGTCTGGATTGAGATGCAGTCTGATGTAGTGTTCACCGATGACGGCCTGATCAAGGGCGTCAATCTGGAATGGACCTTTGACGACGGCTATACCCAAATGGCCCTCGACGGCCTGGACGTCGATGGCGACGGCACTTACAGCCAAAGCGAACTGGCCCCCCTCACCAAGGAAAACATTGCATCACTGAAAGACTATGAATATTTCACTGTGATGCGGGCCAATGGCGAACAGCAGAAAATTGGTGAGGTCACGGACTTCGGCCAGATTTGGAGCAACAACAAGCTTACGCTTCATCTGCAGGTTCCCTTGGAAAAGCCCATCAATCCGAGAAAGGACGAGTTTGTGTTCAAGGTCTACGACCCGGAATTTTTCATTGCCATTGACTATGTCAAGGACGATCCCGTTGATGTCGTGGGCAAGTTGCCGGAGTCTTGCAAGCTTGTGGTAAAGCCCGTGCCCACCGATGCCGAGTTGGACCAGACCCGGACCATGCTCTCCACCAAAGGCAAGGACTGGAAACCAGAAGTCAGTGAAGACTTCGGCGCCCTGTTTGCGCAGGCCGTATCCATCGCATGCAAGGCATGATGCAGCTGCTGCGCAACCTGCTGATGATTTTTGTGCTTGCGGGATTCTTCATCACACCCGCGATTGCGCAAACCGCAAGTGAGCCCACAAGCGAAATCAAGATCGACAAGAAGAAACTTCTTGTGCAGCCCCGCAATGCCGATGGCTCGCTCATCATGGTCTCCTTCTGGGAAGATCCCGTGCTGTGGGTGCGGGAGAAGCAGCAGGCGTTTTATGCGTCCATGTCAGGTGCGCTCAGGCAGATCAAAACAAGTAGTCCCCTTGCGGCTGCTTGGACCTTGATGTTTCTCAGTTTCGGCTACGGCATTTTTCACGCCGCTGGCCCGGGCCATGGAAAGACCGTGATCTCCGCTTGGCTGCTCGCCACTGAAAATGAATTGAAACGCGGCGTTGTTATTGCCTTTCTCAGTTCCATCATTCAGGCCCTCGTGGCAATTCTACTTGTTAGTGTTCTGCTGCTCATTGTGGCAAGCGCTGGCAGTACAGCACGAGACGTGGCAGGTTTCCTCGAAAGTGCCAGCTACGCCATGATTGGCGCCATGGGCCTTTATCTCATCTGGACCGCACTGCGTCCCGTGCGTCATCACAATCATCATGAACATGATCACCACGGGCATGAACATCATGACCACGTCCATGACGAGCATTGCGGCCATGCCCACGTGGCCGAGGCAACACAGGTGCGCGGCCAATGGTCCCTCACCAAGGCTTTTTCCCTGGCCTTCGCCGTTGGCATCCGGCCCTGCACCGGGGCCATTCTGGTGTTGATCCTCGCCAATGCCTTGGGCATCTATTGGGCGGGCGTGACCTCGACCCTTGTCATGGCATTCGGCACTTTTCTAACCGTATCGGTCATCGCCGCTATTGCAGTCTATTCCAAAAAACTTGCCATGCGTCTCGCCGCCCGTGATGATAAATGGCTGGGATGGCTTGCTTTTGCCCTTCGGCTCAGCGGCGGTCTTGCGATTGCCGGCCTTGGAGGATTATTGTTCTGGGGTTCCCTTGGAACCACAGCAGGAATGATATGAAAACCGATAGCATTGCCAAGCGCCGCTCCGACCGCACCTGGATGACCGTTGATAGCTGCAAGCTTGATGATTTCGTGAAACTCATCGCCCGCGAAACCAGCCTGAGCGATTATCCCCTGGCCAGCGCTGTTGAATCCAACGTGCTCGTCTACGAGGGTGACGCCGTGCGCAAGGCCGCGGGCGATCCCGACCATCGCAAGGCCATCATGGCGGAATGGGCCGAAGCGATCTATTCCGGCCCCGGTATCATCGTTTTTAAAAATGCTTTCCCCGACAAGTCTGTCCTTGATGCGGCCACTGCGCAATTCAACGCCATGATCAAGGAACAGCACGAAGCCAACACGGGTGGTGGCGATCATTTTGCCAAGCCCGGCGCCAATGACCGCATCTGGAATGCACTGGAAAAGCTCTGTCTGCGCGACCCGGAATTATTCGCCAAATATTATTCGAACGAAATTATCGCACTCATCTCCGAAAGCTGGCTTGGCACGAGTTATCAAGTCACCTCGCAGCTCAATGTCGTGAACCCCGGCGGCGAAGCCCAGTCCGTCCACCGCGATTATCATATGGGCTTTCAAACCGCCGCTGAAATTGAACGCTTTCCGCTTCACGCCCATCAGCTTTCTCCGGTGCTCACCCTGCAAGGAGCTGTAGCCCATTGCGACATGCCCGTTGAAAGCGGCCCCACGCTCTATCTGCCTTACTCACAGAATTTCGTGCCCGGCTATTTCGCCTGGCGTAAACCTGAGTTCAAGGATTACTTCAACAAGAACTATATCCAGTTGCCACTGGCCAAGGGCGATGCTGTTTTCTTGAGCCCCGCCCTATTCCACGCGGCCGGCCACAACCACACCAAGGATATCAAACGCATGGCCAATCTCCTGCAGGTGTCCTCGGCTTACGGCCGTGCAATGGAAAGCATGGACAGGGCTGGCATGAGCGCCATTCTTTACCCCGCACTCCGCAAAATGAAATTGAGCCCCGGTGAAATATCAAACGCCATCGCCGCCTGCGCCGAAGGGTATTCGTTTCCAACAAATCTCGATCGCGATCCACCCATCGGCGGTCTCGCTCCGCAAACCCAGCAACAGCTCATGGCCAAGGCCCTCGCCGAGGATTGGGAAACCGACATCTTTACCGCAGCGTTGAAAAAACATTCCTGGCGCAGGCTTACGTAACTTTCTTTTCCTCTCCGTGATCGGCCTTGACCCACTGCTGTGCGGCCAAGAAGATTTGGCGCCACCGCAATTGCTTTTCCTCTCCCCAGCGGGGAGAGGGAGGGGCCCAAGCGAAGCTTGGGAGGGTGAGGGGGAACAGGCCTTTCAGTCTTGACTCAATGACGGAAAGCCATTGTGCTCGCAGCATGGACACAACCCACGCCCAAGCCCGCGAACTGCGTAAATTGCAGACCGACGCAGAGGCCATTCTGTGGTCAAGACTACGCAACCGCCAAATGGCGGGCCGAAAGTTCCGCCGCCAGGTGCCGCTGCTTGGTTATGTCGCCGACTTTGCCAGCCTTGATGCAAAGGTAGTCATAGAGCTTGACGGCGGGCAACATGCGGAACAACTCGAAGCCGACGCAAAGCGGACGCGCGTGCTCGAGGCTGTTGGCTTCCTCGTATTACGATTTTGGAATGCAGACGTTCTTGCCAATCTCGAAGGCGTACTGGAAACCATCCATGCAACGTTGAAGCCGGAAGACTACACTGTCCTTTGAGACCGTGGCCCCCTCACCCTCCCAAGCTTCGCTTGGGCCCCTCCCTCTCCCCGCTGGGGAGAGGAAAAGCAATTGCGGTGGTGCCAAATCTTCTTAACCAAACAGCAGTGGGGCAAGCCGGACTGTAGAGAGGACTTGGACACCTAAGCAAACCGCACCGCATAAACCGGTGGCAGGGAATGGCTCACGCTCTGCCAGCTGTCGCCCTGGTCCTCGCTGACCCAAACGCCGCCCGTGGTTGAACCCATCGCAAGCCTCTCGCCCGGTCGGTCAATCGCTAGCCCATGGCGGAAAATGAGATCATAGGCATGTTTCTGCGGCAAACCTTTTTTCGAGCTCTTGAAGGTCTTGCCGCCATCTCGCGTGCGCGTTACAACCAGCGCGCCGTCAACGGGAATGCGCTTTTCGTCTTTGATGCCCGGCACAAACCACGCCGTATCCGCATCATCGGGATGGACCACCACGCCAAAGCCGAAGGATGAGGGTTTTGCCTTCACCTCTTTCCAGCTCTTGGCATTGTCTGTCGATTTGAAGATGCCGCAGTGGTGCTGTACCCAGAATTTGTCGGGTTCAGCCTTACATTGCACCATCATGTGCGGATCCTGCGTATCCGGGTTTTCCGCCTGTTCCTTTGGCCCCTGGTCAAACTTCATGCCATGGGCGGATTGCGCCCACGTGGCCCCGCCGTCATGGGTCACCCAAACGCCACCGCAGGAAACACCCACGCGAACCGTCTTGGAAGAGCGGGGATCGACACAGATGGAGTGAATGCCCGGAATATCCGCACC
>CAZAMS010000152.1:0-15099 GCA_964486305.1 uncultured Aestuariivirga sp. | reverse complement strand
GGTGTGCTGGATGGCTATCGCGCCACCTGCCATTGGGAAAGCCTCCCCGGATTTCGCGAAAGTTTTCCGCGGGTGCAAACGATGCAATCTCTTTTCGAGGTTGATCGGGACCGCATGACTAGTGCTGGCGGTTCATCCGTAATTGACATGATGCTGGAGTGGATCAGACAGCAGCTTGGCCGCGAAATTGCCGTCACCGTTGCCGATCAACTCGTGCATTCGCGCTTTGCCGAACAACCGGGAGAGGCGCGCATTCCGGCGGCGGCGCGCTATGGCACGATCGATGCTCGCATACTCTCGTGCATTGCCCTCATGGAGGAGCAACTGGAGGAACCCAGTAGCGTTGAAGACCTGGCGATTCGCGCGGGCCTCTCAGTTCGCCAGTTGGAAAGGCTTTTTGCAGCCACCCTTAAAAAAAGGCCGATGGGGTTTTATCTCGACTTGCGCCTGGAGCGGGCTGAGAGGCTGATCAATTACTCGCTTATGAGCATTCGCGAAGTGGCTGTTGCCACAGGCTTTTCGGCTTTGTCACAGTTTTCGCGCAGCTTTAAACGCAAATATGGCAAGTCACCTTCAAAATGGCGAAAAAAGTGATTTAGATTCAAGCAGGCTTGCGTTTCTTGCAGGAATCGTAGAATTTCAGGTATCGGCGAACTGGGACAGTGAGATGAAATCACTTTTGGCGACAGTTTACGTTGCAACTGCGGTTGCTGCACCGACTGCGATACCACCTGCGGCACCACCTACACCTGACAACTGGTGCCGGGTGGGCAATACGGTAATGGTTCCTGATGGCCGTGAAGGTCCGGTGACATCTCTTGATGGCGATATCTGCCAGGTTCTGGTTTACGGCGAGACCTATGAGTCGCAATGGGTTTATTATTTGATCGAACCTGTGTATCCACAGAAACCTGCCGGTCGCGCCTTTGGCCATTGAATGAATATGGCTTGGTGATAATCTGAAGCAGAGAGTGCGGCCAAGGATTGGAGACTCCTGATGCGGAGGTTTGTTTGCGCCATTGGTGCCGTGATGGCGCTTTGCTTTTCGTCCGGTCTTGCCGTGGCTGAAACCAAAACATTCAACGATCCCAAGATAGGACCCAATCGTCTGGATTGGTGTGTGAACTGGGGAACAGGCTGCGGGGAAGCTGCGGCGACTGCCTGGTGCAAAAGCAATGAGTATGATCATTCGGTTAATGCCAAACAGGCAGTTGATATCGGCGCTGCAACGCCGACGAAACTGATTGCAACGGGTGAGGTTTGTGACCAGGCTTACTGTGACGGTTTTACATCGATTACCTGTGCCACGACAGAGCTGCCGATTTCACCGCCGCCAGCCACGCCGGATCCAGCGGAGGCGGATGCTTCCACGCCGTTGCCACAAGTTGCGGAAGCCGCAGAGGAAACGTTCAAAAATCCAATGCACGAGAACGTTCGCCTGAACTGGTGTTTCAGCGGGAACAGTGGTTGCGGGAAAAAAGCTGCCGAAGCCTGGTGCGCGCAACAGGGGTTCAGCAAGGCGATGAATTTCAAGTATGTCAGTGGTGTAAAGCCTACTATCGAAATTGGCACCGGCAAAGCAACAAAAAAGGCAGGCAAGGGCTTCAGCCGTATTACCTGCTTGAAGTAGGATTTTTTCTTGGAGCATGTTGTTATCGACAAAGTCGTGCAACTTTGTCGCAACATGCTCTAGCTTGCGGCCTGCCACTGCTTGATGACATCACGCGGGTGGATGAGCATGATGATGTTGAGGGTGAGGTTATCGGGGATAAATGCGCCACCCCCACTTCTGCGACCGTGTTGTCGCACACCGGATTAATGGCGTTGTCGCAGTGAGAGGCTGACAAGCTTGTGCATCCTGCTGTGCAACAATCTTCGCTCTCCTCTCAGCCGGTGCGGGGCATAAATTGCCCGAATAGGACTGACCGAACTAACCTGACTAAGTTTCAGGAAACGGATTTGCGTGGCGGATCGGGGAACACCAACGTTCGCTTTATCGTTCCATAGGCGAAGCTCGTTTCGATAGCTGCTATGCCGGGGATGGTGTGGATGCGTTCGCGGATGAAATCCTCGTAGGACTTTAAATCGGACACCAGCACGCGCAGCATATAGTCGAAATCACCGGCCAGCAGATAGCATTCAAGGATTTCGCCTATGCCACGAATGGAGTGTTCGAAACGGCCTACCTTCTCTTCCGAATGGCGCTCCAGCCTTATGCGCACGAACACCGTGACGGGGAGGCCATAGCGCTCCTCATCGACCACCGCCGCATAGCCTTTTAGTACACTTTGTTCTTCGAGAATGCGAACCCGGCGCAGGCATGGTGAAGCTGACAGGTTCACCACACTTGCCAGTTCCTGAATCGTCATACGACCGTTGGCTTGAAGGGCACGGATGATCCTGTAATCGATATTGTCCAGCATAGACATGTTTTTGGCAGATTCTGCCAAAAATCGCAAATAAAATGGCTATAATGACGGAACATGCCAGTTCAAATCTGTCACAATGGGGTGATCCACGCGAAGAGGAACACAGCCATGCCAAGCATCGTCAATGCCCGCCAACTCAGCCCACTACGGAACACAACGGCAGCAAGTTCGATTGAGGACCTAGTCGATGAGCAGCTGCGCCATTTCGCTATTGATCCCGCTTCTGCCTATGGCCAGACGCTTGCGCGGCTGACCCACAGCCTTTACGAAGCCAATGCCGCCGCCCACGAACTTGTCGCTCTGACCGGTGCCGCGCTTTCGGGATTGGACCGCAAGGATCGAATTGCTTGGTTTAACGCCAAGCGTTTTGCTTGTTTCCAGCTTGCCAAGGTGCTCGACAATCTGCAATCGCCGATGCGCCGTACTTACCAGTCGCTCGCGGGGCGCAACGGCCCTGGTGCCGCGCGTGGACCTTATCCGATCTTTGACAACGTGACTGCGATCTTCTCGGCTACTCCCGTCATCACGCGTACCGCCACCTATCTGTATGCCTGCGTCGAATGGGTCGAGGATGCCTTCAAGGGGAAGGAGCTGTTGCACGAAATCTATTCTCGCCTGCTGAACCCCACCTCGGTGAGCCTTGCCAATCACATTGTCGATGTTGAGGCCGGACCGCTTGCACATCAATATTTCGCCTGGAACTTCAACTCCGGCATGGCTGCCGTCGATTCTACACTGGCCCATCTCCTCGGGTATCAGGATATCGTGCTCGCCAACCGCAACATCTATGGCGGTTGCTATCAACTGCTCCATGACTGGTATGGCAAGAGCAGCAATCTCGACATCGCCGTTAACTGGTTTGATGGTTACACGGTCGATGAATTTTCCAAAGTGTTCGAGACGGTGAAGTCGAAATATGCTGACCGCATTGCAGCGGGAAGGCACGTTTATGTTTATCTCGAAAGTCCGTGTAATCCCCATGGCCATGTCCTTGATGTCGTTGCGATCTGCCGCGCCGCCCATGAAGCGGGCCTCACTGTCATCTGTGATTCAACTGTGGGTACGCCGTTCCTGCATCCGGTCCTGCGCCGTGAGAATCCCGCCGAGCGGCCTGACTTCGTGATCCATTCCTATACGAAAGACCTTGCAGGCTATGGTGCCACAACGGCGGGGGTGGTTATCGCCCGCAATGAACTGATGTTCCTGCCCAAGGGCAGCAAAGCCGAGATGACCAACCCAGATGGCAAGACCCGCACCGTCAACTGGGACGAAACCCTGTTCTGGAACGTCTACTATATCAAGGGCGCCTTCCTCGATGCCGACAAGGCTTATGAAGTGATCAACGGTATGCGCACGCTTGAACTTCGCATGCTGGCGAAGTGCATCACCACAATCGTGTTTGCCAGGGCCCTAGCCGCCCACCCTGGCATCAATGTGAATTGCTCTGCTGTGCCGGGCCATCCCAACGCTGCACTTCGCGAGGCGAATATGTTCCTCGGCCTTCCCGCACCACTGTTCACCATCGACTTTGAAGGGAGGTCGGGGAAGAAACCTTTGCCACGCGAAGCCTTCAAAGCTTTTTTCGATTTACTTGAACCGGTCTTCGGCTTGCAGGTGAGCCTCGGTCAGACCAATAGCGTTGTCCTGTGCCCGGCCCTTACCAGCCATTCCGAAATGTCAGATGCAGCACTTGCAGATGCAGGCATCACGCGTACCACCATCCGCATTGCTGTCGGTAATGAAGACCCGCGCAGCTTACTTGCGCATATCATCCGCGCCTCCGAACTTGCCTTTGATCCAGTGTTGCCAGGATTTTCGAAGGGCTTCATGGCAGCGGCCGCGATAGACAAATTATTTGAGGAAACTTATGTCGATACCCACAGGCGCTATGTACAGAGCCGTCCGAAAATGGCGGAACTGCTGGATTAAGGTGTAAAGACAACGACAAAGCGACCGGCAAACACCTTTAAGAGGTTGCTTACGGACCCGCCTGCCACTGCTTGATGGTATCAAGCGGGTAAAGGAGCATGATGATGTTGAGGGTGAGGTTATCGCGGATGATCGCGCCAACCACCAGTTCCATGGCTAATGCCAAGGCGATGGTGCTCCACAGGGGCAGGCGTGATGCGGCGTAGAATCCAACAAGCATGGCTGCGACGTCGCTCACGGAGTTGATGACGCTATCGCCATAATAATCGAGTGAGATCGTGGCCTCGCGGTAGCGATTGATGATGAAATCCGTGTTCTCGAAAATCTCCCAGGCCCCTTCGATTGTTATGGCGAGACAGAGACGCAAGGCGAGAGGCCATTTTCTTCCGACGAGCCAGAGCAGGCCATAGAAAACGAAGCCGTGGATGATGTGGGAAGGGGTGTACCAGTCGCTGAGGTGCTGGGAATTTTCCGAACTCATCACCACGCCGTGCCATAATTTCACATAGCCGCATTTGCAGATGGGTTCACGGCCCATGCTCAAGAGGACAAGGGCTACAGATAATATGAGCCCTGCAGCTGCAAGATAACCCCATCGTTCCGTTCTGTATAATTTTTGTGAATCGGTTTCCATGCCCGCACAATGGCATGGAATGCCTTTTAAACACTAGGCATCGAGGCCCGGGATTTCAAGCATTGTGCAACCGGCGATGCGCCAGATACCGTCTGGCTGTTTTTCCATGGTATAAAGGGCGATATAGGATTTACCGTCGGGGCCAACCACGATCATCTTTTGCGATGGCCGGCCAATCGGATCTATCAGGGCCTCGGTGAAATTGAAGGATTGGGGGCGATAGACCTGCGGGTAACCCTGTTTCACCATGGCCATGAAAATTTCGGGTGTGGGGAAAATGTTTCGCACTACGGGAGCAGCAAAATCATAGGCGGCCAGGCCATCATCGTGCCTGAAGGCGGTGATTTGGGCGGTGATAATGCGTTGAAATTCAGCCCTGTCGGTCGCACTTATTGACTCAGCCAGGGAGGCCACGGACATGAAGCCCCAAAGCAATATAGCGAGGACCGAACGAAGCATCATGAGCCTCCCACAATATGAGCATCTTGACACATCTACGGGGGCGTGTCCTGTGTGGTTTCACTTAGAGCAAATCCCGGCGAAGTTGCATGACTTCGCCGATAAGGATTTGCTCCAACATATTGATTTGGCGCGATTCCTTTTCGGCAAGGTGATTTCACCTTGAAGGGCAAGCGCGCTAGGTCCGGATTAGGAGCTTTGTTTGGCTGGAAACACGATACTTGATCAGGCTTCCATGTGGCTTGCGGAAGGGCGCAAGGTTGCCCTTGCGACGGTGATTGAGACCTGGGGTTCGGCCCCGCAGCCCGTTGGCAGCCAATTGGCCATTGACGGGGAAGGAAATTTTGCCGGATCCGTATCGGGCGGCTGTGTTGAGGGTGCCGTGGTGACCGAGGCACTTGAGGCCATTGCCACGGGGAACTCAAAGGTCCTGGCCTTTGGGGTGGCCGACGAAACGGCCTGGCAGGTGGGCCTGGCCTGCGGTGGCAAAATACGGGTATTTGTGGAGCCGCTGGGGCCGTGAAACGAGAGCTTCTGAATGCCTTGCTGGACGCAAAGAGGGCGCGTAAGGCTGTCGCCATAGTCACGCAGATTGCAAGCGGCGAGCAGCGCATGGTGAGCAAGGAGCAGAGCCCCAACGATCCACTGGGCAATATTCTTGAAGAGGCTTTTCGTTTCGACGAGTCGGGCCTGCATGAAGATGAATTTGTCCATATCTATAACCCGCCCCTGCGGCTGGTGATTATCGGGGCCGTTCATATCGCGCAAGGCGTGATCCCCATGGCGGTGCAGGCGGGCTATGACGTGAGCGTGATTGACCCCAGAGGGGCTTTTGCGACGGGCGCGCGCTTTCCTGATATTTCCTTGCATGTGCAGTGGCCGGACGAGATACTGCCTTCGCTAGGGCTTGATGCGCGAACCGCATTATTGGCGCTCACCCATGATCCCAAGATCGATGATCCTGCGCTCAATCTGGCACTGCATTCGGAATGTTTTTACATCGGCGCATTGGGATCGAAGAAAACCCAGGCCAGCAGATGCGCAAGACTGAAGGAAATGGGCCTTTCCGATGAAAAGATCACACGCATCCATGGCCCCATTGGTTTGGAGATTGGGGCCAAGGGGGCAGCTGAAATCGCCATTTCCATCATGGCTGAAATGACAAGCACTTTGCGTTTGGGCAATTGAGATGGAATTTGGCGAAATTCCAGTAGCAACGGCATTGGGCGCCGTTCTTGCCCATTCCGTGAGCCACGCCGGCGGCGTGTTCAAAAAGGGCAGGGTGCTTTCTGCCGTTGATATCGAAGTTCTCGAAGCGTCCGGGATTTTGAAAATTTTTGCGGCGCGGCTTGGTGATGATGACATTACTGAGGATGCCGCTGCCCGTGCAATTTCCGGAAAAATTGTGGGTCCTGGCGCCGTGGCCCAGGAGCCATTCACGGGACGGGCAAATATTTATGCGCAGCAGCGCGGACTGGTTATTGTCGACAATTTCCGTATCAATGCGATCAACCGCGTACATGAGAGTATCACGCTGGCAACCCTTCCCAACTACAGTGTCGTTGATAAGGGACAGATGGTTGCGACGGTCAAGATTATCCCCTTTGCCGTGGCAACGGAAAATCTCAACAAGGCCCTGCTGGAGATCGGCGAGGCTTCGGTGATCCGGATTCAGGCCTTGGCCGAAAAGCGCGTTGGTTTGGTGATCACCAAAGTGGCTGGCAGCAAACAGTCACTCATTGAAAAATCCGAAACAGCCATGCTTGGCCGGGTGAAGGCTCTCGGCAGCAACCTGACACATGTCACCGTGTGTGATCATTCAATTGAAGCGGTGCGAAAATCCGTGCAGGAATTGCACACGCTTTCCTGCAATCCCATTCTGTTATTTGGTACCTCGGCAATTGTGGACCGGGACGATGTTATTCCGGCGGGACTTTCGGCAGCCGGCGGGAAGGTCATTCATCTTGGCATGCCGGTAGACCCCGGCAATTTGATGATGTTGGGCGATTTGAACGGTGTGCCGGTGCTGGGTGTGCCAAGCTGTGCAAGATCGCCCAAGGTGAATGGTTTTGATTGGGCACTGGAACGGGTGTTGGCTGACATCAGGCTTTCGGCTGGCGATATCATGGACATGGGGGCTGGTGGATTGTTGGCTGAGATATCAAGCAGACCATCTCCACGTGACCGGAAGCCGCTTCCCCAGCATGCACCAAGGATTACAGCCATCGTTCTGGCTGCTGGCAAATCATCACGCATGGGCAGCAACAAGCTGCTCATTGAACTCAATGGCAAGCCATTGTTACGCCATAGCTTGGAAGCGCTGAAGGCATCAAGTGTTCTTGATATTATTGTGGTGACGGGGAACGAGCCTGAGCGCGTTCAAACAGCCCTTGAGCGGCTTGATGTGAAATTTGTTCACAACGCAAATTTCGCCGAAGGATTGTCGACGTCCCTAAAGAGTGGGCTTGCCGCGGCTCCGGCAGAGACGGATGCCGTGCTGGTGTGCCTTGGCGATATGCCTTTGGTTGACGCGCAAACAGTTGATCGGCTGGTGGCCGCATTCAATGTTGCCGAGCATCGCACGATTTGTGTTCCCACGTTTGAGGGCAAGCGCGGCAATCCGGTATTGTGGGGGCGACAACATTTCATCGCGATTGAAGGTATTGAAGGCGACCAGGGTGGCCGGCTGTTATTGGATGCGCTATCCGATGAGGTGGTGGAAGTTGAAGTTAAGACGCAAGGCGTGCTTGTTGATGTGGACACGCCGCAAGCCTTGCAGGATATCAGATCAGCTTTGAACTCCTGAAGCTGGTGTGGCCGTTGCGGCCGATAACCACGTGATCATGTACTGTAATGCCAAGCTTCATTCCGGCATCAATGATTTTCCGCGTCATATCGATATCAGAAATTGAGGGGGTGGGATCGCCTGATGGATGGTTGTGGGCCAGGATGATTGCGGAGGCGGAGAGCTCAAGGGCACGCTTCATCACTTCGCGGGTATAGACCGGGGTGTGATCAACGGTACCTTCCTGCTGCACTTCATCGGCGATGAGCTGGTTTTTTTTATCCAGAAAGAGGATGCGAAACTGTTCCTTGTCATGGAAGGCCATGGAGGCGCGGCAATATTCGAGGATGGCGCTCCACGATGACAGCAGGGGGCGGTTTATAATCTCGCCCTTCATCAGGCGGAGTGCTGCGGCACGAATGAGTTTCAGTTCCGTGGTGATGGCTTCGCCCACACCCTCAACCTCCATAAGGCGTTCAGGTGTTGCACTGATGACCTCGGCAAAGCTGCCGAATTTTGCGATCAGGGACTTGGCCAAGGGTTTTGTATCACCACGTTTGATGGCCCTGAACAGTACCATTTCCAGGAGTTCGTAATCAGGCAAGGCTTCCGGCCCCGCTTCGCGGAAACGCTCACGCAAACGTTCACGGTGGCCTAGAAAATGGGGTTTCCAGGCGACATCTTTAAAACCCTTTGGCATGAATTATACCTTGTAGGGCGGGCAATGGAGGCCGTGGGGCGAAAGCGTGAAAATCTCACAGCCCTTAGCTGTCACACCAATCGTGTGTTCAAATTGGGCGGAGAGCGAGCGATCACGGGTTACCGCAGTCCAGCCATCGCTCAAGACCTTCACATGGGGTTTGCCCAGATTGATCATGGGTTCGATGGTGAAGAACATGCCTTCCTTGAGCTCAACCCCTTCGCCCATGCGGCCATAATGCAGCACGTTGGGGTGATCGTGGAAGACTCGGCCCAGGCCATGGCCACAGAAATCACGCACCACCGAGCAGCGTTCGGCTTCGGCGAAGGTCTGGATTGCATAACCGATGTCGCCGAGATGAGCACCGGGCTTCACCATGGCGATACCGCGCATCAGGCACTCATAGGTCACCTCATTGAGGCGCTCCGCCTTGCGGCTAACTTCGCCCACGGGGTACATGCGGCTTGAATCACCAAACCAGCCGTCGACGATGAGGGTTACGTCGATGTTGACAATATCACCTTCGCGCAAGGGACTATTATTGGGAATGCCGTGGCAGACCACATGATTTATCGAGGTGCAGATTGATTTGGTGTAGCCGCGATAATTGAGAGGTGCAGGAATTGCCTTGTTGTCGCGTGCAAACTCAACAACGAAGCGGTCCAGCGACTCAGTGGTCGTGCCGGGTTTCACCATGTGTGTGATCAGATCAAGGGCCTCAGCCGTAAGCCTGCCCGCCTTGCGCATGCCCTCAAAGCCTTCAGGCTTGTGCAATTTGATGCGGGTGGAGCGGGACGAAGTGGTTTCCTGAACGTCGTTCATTTAGTCTTCCAAAACCGGAATATTCCGATCAACTGTTATTTCGCTTGTTGAGACATGGCAAGTCAAGGCCAAAGCCTCGACGCCAGCAGTGCGGGCCTTCCTGAATTCATTGAAATAGGTGCGATCCTTGTCATCGGCAAGGGCGAAACGTGACGGATTTTGGCATTGAATGAGATAGACCATCACGGCGCGGGCCCCCTTCTTTGCCATGTTCGAGAGTTCTACCAGATGCTTGGTGCCGCGTTCGGTCACACAGTCGGGAAATTCCGCAAGGCCGGGTTTCCTGAAGAAATGGACATTCTTGATTTCCACATAACAGGGTGGGCGCTTTGTATCTTCCAGGAGAATGTCGATGCGGCTGTTCTGGCCGTACTTAACTTCGTTTCGCAGCGTTGCATAACCTATCAGTTCCGCAACTTTTCCCTAGGTTATGGCCTCGGTCACGATGCGGTTTGGCTGGGCCGTATTGATGCCGACAAGCCCAATATCGCGAATTCCGACAAGCTCCCAGGTGTGGGGATATTTTCGGGTTGGACTCTCTGAACGGGAAAGCCAAACAACATTGCCTATTTGGGTGAGGCCAAGCATGGAGCCGGTATTGGGGCAGGCGGCGGTTATGGTTTCACCCGTATCCAGTTTAACATCCGCCAAGAACCTTTTGTAACGCCTGATCAGCTTTCCGCGAATGAGAGGGCTTTTGAATTGCATGGTTTTGACAGTGGCCTGAAGCGGTGGCAGATGTCTAGATGTTGATTGAGGTCATGATGACACCTGCTCCCACTGCTGCCGTATTGCTGATTGGCGATGAAATCCTTTCCGGGCGAACCAAGGACAAGAACCTGGGATTTATCGCGGATTATCTCGTGGTTCTTGGTATTGATCTCAGGGAAGCGCGCTGTGTGGCCGATGATGAGGATGACATTGTTGCCGCGTTAAATGCCTTGCGGGCGCGCTATACCTATGTGTTCACCACAGGCGGCATTGGCCCCACCCATGATGATATTACGGCCGATGCAGTGGCCAAGGCATTCCAGGTGCCAATCGGGCATCACCCCAGAGCGCTGGAAATACTCACAAACTATTTCAAGGAGATTGGCCGTGAGCCAAATGAGGCGCGCCTGCGCATGGCACGGACGCCGCAGGGGGCCACATTGATTGAAAATGCCGTTTCCAAGGCACCGGGGTTTCGCATTGGGAATGTGTTCGTCATGGCGGGGGTTCCCAAAATCATGCAGGCGATGATGGAGGCGGTAGCACCCACGCTGGACAGGGGCGTGCCCATGCAATCGCGCACCGTGGCACTGCAGGGTGGCGAAGGCGATGTGGCCAAGCCATTGGGAGAGATCCAGGCGCGTTATGCCGACGTCTTTATTGGATCATATCCCTTTGAAGGGGCATCAGGATTTGCAACAAATCTGGTATTGCGGTCACGCGTTCCAGCCGCACTTGAGAAAGCCGAGGCTGAGGTTAAGGCGCTGGCCGAATCGATGACCCGTGAAGGCAAGGCGCGCGGCTGGTCTTAAGCTATTGTTTGGAGCAAGTTGTTATCGGCAAAGTCGAGCAACTTTGCCGCAACCTGCTCTAAGCTGCAAGGGCGCGGCGTACTTTTTCGGTGAGATCGTTGCGGGTGAAGGGCTTGTTCACGAAGTCAATCGTGTCGGGCAGATCCTGCATCTGGCGGACCGATCCCGGCGCATAGCCCGACATGAAAAGAACTTTGAGATCAGGGCGGAATTTCAGCGCCTTGGCCGCCAGTTCCGGACCATTCATGCCGCCCGCCATGATCACGTCGGAGAGGACGAGGGCGAGATCATCACGCGTCTTGATGATTTCCAGGCCTTCAGGACCATTCGATGCAACAATGGTTTCAAAACCCATTTCCTCGATCATGGCGGCTGCGATATCGCGCACCGCATTATTGTCCTCGACAACAAGTACAATCTGCTTCTTGGGCGGAATTGCGACGGTTTGCTGATCGTTTGCCACGTCTTCGGCAGATATGCCGAGTTCGCGGGCGAGGTGCGACTGGAGCTCGCCAGGCCTGATGATTGAGGCAACGGCGCCGCTTGGTTTGAGACACGGGAGATAGATTTTCACCGTCGTTCCGTGATCCACTTCCGAGTAGATCTTGATGTGGCCGGAAGATTGCTTGACGAAACCATAGATCATGGAAAGGCCCAGGCCAGAACCTGCTTCGGGACCTTTCGTGGTGAAGAAGGGCTGGAAGACCTTTTCGATGTTTTCTGGGGAAATGCCTGAGCCCGTATCGGTGACGGCGATTTCAACATAATCGCCGATGGTGACATCTTCGTGCTCGGCGCAATAGGCCTGGTCCAGATGGCGGTTTGCCGTTTCGATAATGAGGGTGCCGCCCTTTGGTTTCATGGCATCCCTGGCATTTATGGCGAGATTGAGGATGGCCGTTTCCAGCATGGTCTGGTCGGCCTTGACTGGCCACAGATCGTCACTCGGAATGATTTTGAGTTCAACTGTGGCGCTGAGGGCATGCTTCAGCATGTCCGTCATCTTGAAGAGAAGTTCATTCGCCGAGAGTTCCTTGTTTTGCAAGGTTTGCTGGCGCGAGAAGGCCAGCATGCGCTTGGTCAGATCGGAACCCTTGTCTGCGGCTTCCAAGGCAGCGCGAATGCGTTTGGTGGCGCGCTCGTCGTTTTTCACGAGCTGTTCCACAAGCTGAAGATTTCCCATCACTACCATCAGGAGGTTGTTGAAGTCATGGGCAACGCCACCGGTAAGCTGGCCAACGGCCTCCATCTTCTGGGCCTGCAGGTATTTGCGCTCAAGGGCCTTGCGTTCGGTTACACACTGGCAGGAGCCAAAGAGAGTTTCAACCTGGCCCGCGGAATTACGCTCCGCCTCAATGGTGCATTGAAAGAATTCAATGTCGCCAGATTTGAGACGCACGGCAATTTCCACACCGGTAATGTGCTGGCCAAGCTTAGCGAGTTCGATTCCTTCGGCGAATTTTTCCTTGTCGCCCGCCTCGATCATGTCCATGAATGTCGCGAGATTGGGATGGACGATGGCTTCTTCCATGCCGATGAGGCTGGCCATTTCGGTTGAAAGGCGCGACACGTTGGTTTCGATGCGCAGGGAGAAGCTGCCAAGCCGTGCCACTTCCTGGGTGCGCTTCAGGTTGCGCTCGGAATTTCGCATGCGTTCGAGGGTTGCCATCTGATCATTCACGTTGCGACAGAGACCGACACATTTCAGGGCCTTGCCATTGGCTGGATCGCGGACAACGCAAGCCACCGAATCAATCCAGGCATATTCATTGTTCTGCATGCGCACGCGGTAGCGGGTTTGGAAAAGCTCAGTGCCAAAAGTTGCGGCCTCGATTTTTTTTTCGAGTGTCTTGTCCTGGTCGTCAGGATGGACAAGAGCATTGAAGGTTTGAAAATCCAGATCTATATTGGCTTGATCGAAGCCCAGGACCTCGTACAGCTCGGGTGAGGAGTAGGTTTCACCCGTAACATAGTCGTAGTCCCAGACGGCATAGCCGCCGGAGCGGAGCGCCAGATTGAGGCGCTGCTCATTGCGGATGGCCTCGTTGGCATGTTCCTCACTGGCGTGCTGGCCGATGAGGATCATGTAGTTCTGGGTGCCATCGCTCCACTGCTGCTGCTTGAATTTGGAGGCGCGCTGGACCGCCAGGGGTGGGGCGTAGGTCACCTCCACATTCGGAGCGGTTTCGCCGGGGCCGGGGTTGAGATAGCGGGCGGAAATTGTTCCCGTGCCATATTTCACGAGCTGGCGGCCAACGATATCACTGCGCGCGCAATTCCATTTGCGGATGGCGGCGGTGGTGAGCTCGGCAACCGTGGCCTCGGGGAGCAAAACCGCCAAGGCCTCGATATTGGCGAGTTCAAAGGCATTCATCAGCTGCGAAACAAGATTTGCAGGGCTATTCATTCACGGCGCTCCAGGACCCAGATTTGCCAATCCTGCCCAGAAAGTATGAAGCAAGGGTTGATAACCAAGTGATGGATTGCACCAAATTAACCTAGCGGGCATAAGGATTCACCGGTTTTTTAAGGATTCAGGTGCGAAATGGACGAAAAATGGCAAAAAAGCTTTCCAGTCTCGTGGGATCAGTTCCACCGGGACGCCCGCGCCCTGGCCTGGCGCCTGTCTGCGGCGGGGCCTTTTGAGGCCGTGGTAGCGATTACCCGGGGCGGCCTGGTGCCGGCAGCCGTGGTCGCCCGCGAGCTTGGCATACGGGTGATCGAGACGATTTGCGTGGCCTCCTATGACTACGACAAGCAGGGCACGATCAACATTTTGAAGACGGTGAGCGAGAAGATTGTAGGTGCGGACAAGGGGGCGGGGGTGCTCATTATCGACGATCTGGTGGATACCGGGGCAACGGCGCGGGTGGTGCGCGAAATTCTACCCAAGGCACATTTTGCGACGGTCTATGCCAAGCCCCTTGGGCGGCCCCTGGTTGACAGTTTTATAACCGAGGTGAGCCAGGATACCTGGATCTACCTTCCCTGGGACATGGGCCTCCAGTTCACGCCGCCTTTACAGGACGGCGCGAAGGCTTGAGACGTTTGGTTTAGCGGGCGTGGCGTAATGGTAGCCGCAACGGACTTAAAATCCGTTGGAAGAAATTCCGTGCCGGTTCGAGTCCGGCCGCCCGCACCAACTGTTTTTAATTAGCAATTGCAATATGTTAGTCACGGGACTGTGGGAACGTTTGTAGCAAACTTTGTAGCAAAAGTTGGAAAAGCTGTCGTCACTCATTCCCCGTGAGGTGGATGCCTCCCGTCTCGTAGTCTGTTATTGCTGGCTTGGAAGAAACTTGAAATGATGAGCAAATACGAATGACAATACTTTTGCCTCGCATTCTGAACGATGATCCTGATTATCAACTGTTGAATGAAAACCTCTTCATAGTGGACCACGATGGGCCAAGCGCTCATCCGGGAATTCCCATAAACCTAACTTGCCCACATTGCGGCAGGGCGGGCGCGTTTAGCCAAATCCAAGCTGTATCGGATGTTAGATATCACAAGCATGGAGGAAAGCCGGGAAGCGATAAAAAACAATCAGTAACTCCATTTGACATAGGGATTCGAATTTGTCCGAATACCGAATGCAGGGGATTTGTAGCCTTTATCCGCCAACTTCACGGTGCGAAGGGACAAGGACTTTGTTGGGTGGTGACCACCACAATTGATTAGGGTTTGTCCATAAATAACTCAGTCAATTACGATTTGCGCGTGATGAGATTTTCGGTTGTGGCGCAATGGTGTAGTTCCATTCGCCGTGGAACCGGTGCGGCGAGAGGTTGACCGAAGCCAATTGGCCGTCCGAGACT
>CAZAMS010000151.1:0-2213 GCA_964486305.1 uncultured Aestuariivirga sp. | reverse complement strand
CCTGCTTCATGGTGGGCAGAAGCGTGTGCCCGCCCGCCATGTAGCTGCCGCCCTTGGACTTTTTGAGGAGTGCCACGGCAGCGTTGACGGTTGCGGGGCGATGATCATTGAAGTTTTCCATTTTCTTTTCCCCTAACCTATTCTGCTGCGCGTTTCATGGGCTGCATGGCGTTCCACACGGTGAGTGGCGTTGCCGGCATTGCAATGTCGCGCACCCCGATTGCATTTGTAACGGCGTTGATGACCGCCGCCGGTGCTGCAATGGCACCTGCCTCACCGCAACCCTTCATGCCCAACGGATTCGACGGGCATTTGGTGAAGGTGAAGCCGAGCTTGAAGTTTTCGATGTGCGGCATATTGGCGGCCCTGGGCATGTTGTAATCCATGTAGGAGCCCGTCAGCAGCTGGCCGGAGTCAGGGTCATAGGTGCAGCCTTCATACAGCGCCTGCCCGATGCCCTGGGCGACACCGCCCTGCACCTGGCCTTCAACAATCATCGGATTGATGATGGTGCCGAAATCATCCACAGCCGTATAGCTCGCAATCTTGGTGAGCCCCGTTTCCGCATCAACTTCCACCTCGCAGATGTGAACCCCGGCGGGGAACACGAAGTTTGATGGATCGTGGAACGCGGTTTCCTTCAGGCCGATTTCAATTTCAGAGGAGTTGAACTTGTGCCCCACATAGGCCGCAAGAGCCACTTCGCCGAAAGCCATTTTCTTGTCGGTGCCTTTCACGGTGAAGGTGCCATCCTTGAAGTCGATGTCGTCCGCCGAGGCTTCCATGACTGCGGCTGCAACCTTGCGGGCCTTGGCTTCGATCTTATCCAGGGCTTTCGAAATCGCCGTCATGCCGACGGCACCCGAGCGCGAGCCATAGGTGCCCATGCCCATTTGTACCTTGTCGGTGTCGCCGTGAACGATGGCCACATTATTTATGTCGATGCCAAGGCGCTCTGACACAAGCTGGGCAAAGGTCGTTTCATGACCCTGGCCATGGCTGTGTGAACCGGTGAGAACTTCCACGGTTCCAACGGCATTCACCCGAACCTCAGCCGACTCCCAAAGACCCACGCCGGCGCCCAGCGAACCCACAGCCGCTGAAGGTGCAATGCCGCAAGCCTCAATATAGGCCGAGAAGCCCACGCCACGATGCTTGCCATTCTTGGCCGATGCTGCCTTGCGCGCGGCGAAGTTCTTGTAGTCCGACATCTCAAGGGCCTTATCGAGTGCCGCACCATAGTCGCCGGCATCATACATGAAGATGACCGGTGTCTGGTGCGGGAAGCTCGTGATGAAGTTGCGCCTCCGGAAATCCGCGGGATCAATCTTCAATTCACGCGCCGCCGTTTCAACAATTCGCTCAACCAGATAGGTGGCCTCGGGCCGCCCTGCACCGCGATAGGCGTCAACTGGCGCTGTATTGGTATAAACCGCGTCGACCTCCGCATAGATGTTTGGGATATTGTATTGGCCCGACAGCAGCGTGGCATAGAGATAGGTCGGCACGCAGGATGAGAAGGTTGAAAGATAGGCCCCCATGGCGGCGATTGTGTGAACCCGGAGACCGGTGATCTTGCCCGCGGCGTCAGTTGCTAGTTCCGCGTTGGAGACATGATCACGTCCGTGGGCGTCGGCAAGGAAGGCCTCGGAGCGGTCCGCCGTCCATTTGACGGGGCGACCGCCAATGCGTTTGGAGGCCCAGACGCAGACCACTTCCTCACCATAAATGAAGATTTTCGAACCAAAGCCGCCGCCAACATCCGGCGCAATAACCCGAAGCTTGTGTTCCGGCGCAAGTCCATGGAATGCAGAAATCACCAATCGTGCCACGTGTGGATTCTGGCTGGTGGTATAAAGCGTATAGTGCTCGGAGCCAGTATCATAGGAACCAATCGCAGCGCGCGTTTCCATGGCGTTTGGAATCAAGCGGTTATTGATGAGATCAAGCTTGGTCACATGGGCCGCTGATTTGAATGCTGCGTCGGTTGCGGCCTGGTCGCCGATCGACCAGTTGTAAACCCGGTTGTCCGGCGCCACGTCGTGAACCTGGGCCTTGGTTTTCATGGCCTGTGCGGCATCCACATTGTGGGGCAGCACACCGTAAGACACCACAACTGCTTCCGCGGCTGCCTTGGCCTGTTCACGGGTTTCGGCAATCACAACGGCAACCTGGTCACCTACAAAGCGAACCTTGCCGCTTGCCAATATCGG
>CAZAMS010000150.1:0-4412 GCA_964486305.1 uncultured Aestuariivirga sp. | reverse complement strand
TCCGCTCCTGCCGGTCGATTTCAAGAAAGCCCGTAACCTTGCCCACTATGCGCTCCTCTTGACGCCGATGGTCATGCCATCGCTTGTTTCCTGCGCCTTTTCCAGTTCCGAAAGGGCGCGGGCATATTCAACCGGCATGATCTTCACAAACTTCGGCAGGTACTGCGCCCAATTGTCGATGATGGACTTGGCCCGTGACGAATTAGTGTACTTATAGTGGCGCGATAGAAGTTCCCAGATGCGCTCACCGTCATGCTTGTCCATGTGGGCTGTTACATCGACAAGACCATGGCTTTCGAGATCGCCACCATGATGATGCAGGCGTTCAATCGTTGCATCCTCAGAAGGAATGGGCGCGAGATCGACCATGGCGAGGTTGCAGCGTTGCGCAAAGTCACCCGCTTCGTCGAGAACGTAAGCCACGCCACCGGACATGCCGGCAGCGAAATTCCGCCCCGTGTCGCCGATCACCAGAACGCAGCCACCGGTCATGTATTCACAGCCGTGATCGCCAACACCTTCGACAACGGCAACGGCGCCGGAATTGCGCACGGCAAAACGCTCACCCGCTACGCCGCGGAAATAGCATTCGCCCGTTATGGCACCATAGAGAACCGTGTTGCCGACAATGATCGACTTTTCCGGAATGAAACCCACCTTGTCCTGCGGCTTCACGACAAGCTTGCCACCGGACAAGCCCTTGCCCACATAGTCATTGGCCTCGCCGGTAAGTTCAAGGGTAACGCCATGTGCGGCCCAGGCCCCAAAACTCTGACCCGCTACGCCATCGAGCTTCACAGTGATTGTGTCTTCAGGCAATCCTGTTTGGCCATAACGCTTGGCAACTTCGCCGGAAAGCATGGCGCCCGTCGTGCGGTCCCTGTTCCTGATCTTCGAGATGATTTCGACCGGCGTTCCCTTTTCAAGGGCAGGCATGGCCTGTTCAATCAGCTTGCGATCCAGAATATGTTCGATGCCGTGATTCTGTGCAGTGACCTTCTTGGTTGCAACAGGCCCTTGCACGTCAGCCTTGGCAAAGACTTTCGAGAAATCGAGGCCCTTCGCCTTCCAGTGGCTGATCGCTTCCTGCTGGTCCAGCCATTCCGTAGCACCAATCAGTTCGCCAAAAGTCTTGATGCCCATCGCTGCCATCAATTCGCGCAGTTCTTCAGCCACGAAAAAGAAGTAGTTGATCACATGTTCCGGCTGCCCCTTGAACCGCTTGCGCAGTTCCGGGTCCTGCGTGGCAACGCCAACGGGACAGGTGTTCAGATGACACTTGCGCATCATGATGCAGCCCGCCGCAATGAGCGGTGCCGTGGCAAAGCCAATTTCATCGGCACCGAGAAGCGCCGCAATCAGCACATCGCGCCCCGTGCGTATGCCGCCATCGGCCTGCACAGCAATGCGGCCACGCAAATCATTGGCAACAAGCGTCTGCTGAGTTTCGGCCAAACCGATTTCCCAGGGCGAACCCGCATGCTTGATGGAAGTCAAAGGCGATGCGCCCGTACCGCCCTCGTAACCGGAGATCGTCACATGGTCCGCATGGGCCTTTGAAACGCCAGCGGCTACCGTTCCCACACCCACTTCGGATACGAGCTTCACGGAAACAAGCCCCGCTGGGTTCACATTCTTCAAATCGAAAATTAACTGGGCCAGATCTTCGATAGAATAGATATCATGGTGCGGCGGTGGCGAGATGAGTCCCACACCCGGCGTTGAATGGCGCACGCGGGCAATCACGCTGTCCACCTTGTGGCCAGGCAATTGCCCGCCTTCACCAGGCTTTGCCCCCTGCGCCATCTTGATTTGCATCATGTCGGAATTGACGAGATATTCTGCGGTCACGCCAAAGCGCCCAGAAGCAACCTGCTTGATGGCTGAACGCATGGAATCGCCATTGGGCAGCGGCACGAAGCGATCAGCTTCTTCGCCGCCTTCACCCGTGTTCGATTTTCCGCCAATCCGGTTCATGGCAATGGCCAATGTCGTATGCGCCTCGCGGCTGATCGAGCCGAAGGACATGGCGCCAGTCGAGAAACGCTTGACGATTGCCTTCGCGGGTTCAACCTCATCGAGTTCGATGGACTTGCGGCCCATGTCTTCCGCAGTCTTGATCTTGAACAGGCCACGCATGGTCTTGAGCCGTTCCGACTGCTGGTTGATGTGGCGTGCAAACGCCCGGTACTTGTCAACCGAATTGCCGCGCACCGCATGCTGCAGGTTCGAAACCGTTTCCGCCGTCCACACATGGGCTTCGCCCCGGATGCGCATGGCGTAGTCGCCGCCCACATCAAGCGAGGTTCTCAGAACCGGATTGATGCCGAAGGCATCCTCATGCCGGCGGTAAGTTTCCTCGGCGATTTCGGCAAGTCCAACACCTTCGATCTGCGTAGACGTGCCGGTGAAATACCTGTCGACGAAATCCGTTGAAAGACCGATGGCATCGAAAATCTGCGCCCCGCAATAGGACTGATAGGTTGAGATGCCCATCTTGGACATGACCTTAAGAATGCCCTTGTCCACCGCCTTGATATAGCGCTTCACCGCCTCGTAAGGCGTGACTTCCTCTTCAAGTTCGGAAACCATGCCTTCCAGCGTTTCGAACGCCAGATAGGGGTTGATGGCCTCAGCCCCATAGCCAGCGAGTGTGCAGAACTGATGCACTTCACGGGGCTCGCCTGATTCGACCACAAGGCCAACGGAAGTGCGAAGGCCCTTGCGGATGAGATAGTGGTGCGTGGCAGAGGTTGCGAGAAGCGCCGGCAGCGGTACGCGCTCACCCGAAACAGCGCGGTCAGAAAGAATGATAATATTATAACCATCCCTCACGGCGCGCTCGGCGAGAGCACACACGCTATCAAGGGCAGCCTCCATGTATTCAGGACCGTTGGCCACATCATAGGTGATATCGATGGTGGCGGTCCGGAAGGGGTTTTCGCTGACCTTGCCAATAGTGCGGATGCGTTCGAGGTCTTCATTGGTGAGAATGGGTTGTGAGACTTCCAAGCGCATATGCGTGGAAGTTCCCTTGAGATCGAGCAGGTTTGGCCGTGGCCCGATGAAGGAAACCAGCGACATCACCAGTTCCTCGCGGATGGGGTCAATCGGCGGATTGGTCACTTGCGCGAAGTTCTGCTTGAAATAGGTATCAAGCATCTTGGCCCGGTCGGAAAGAACCGAGATGGGCGCATCATTGCCCATGGAACCCACGGCCTCCTGGCCCGTCTGTGCCATGGGAGCCATCAGGATTTTCAAATCTTCCTGCGAATAGCCAAAGGCCTGCTGCCGGTCGAGCAACGGCACCGCAATCTTGGGCCGCTTGGTCCTGGCCTTTGGCAGATCACGTAAAACAACTTGGGTGCGCTTGAGCCACTCCTTGTAGGGATGCGCGGTGGAAAGTGTCTTCTTCAATTCCTCATCGGAGATGATGCGCTTCTGCTCAAGGTCAATGAGCAGCATCTTGCCGGGCTGCAATCGCCACTTGTGGGTAATGTGCTCTTCGGCAAATTGCAGGCAGCCCATTTCAGAAGCAAGCATTACAAAGCCATCATCGGTGGTGAGATAGCGCGCTGGCCTGAGACCATTGCGGTCAAGCGTTGCGCCAATCAAACGGCCATCGGTGAAGGTCATGGCTGCGGGACCATCCCAAGGCTCCATCAGCGCTGCATGATGCTCATAGAAGGCCCGGCGGTCTTCATCCATCAGGGGATTGCCAGCCCAGGCTTCCGGAATGAGCATCATCATGGCATGCGGCAGCGAATATCCGCCCATGGTCAGAAACTCGAGCGCATTGTCGAAACACGCCGTATCCGATTGGCCTTCATAGGAAATAGGCCAGAGCTTGGACAAATCTTCTCCAAGCACGGTGGACCTCATGTTGGCTTGCCGCGCCGCCATCCAGTTATAATTGCCGCGCACCGTATTGATTTCGCCATTGTGGCAGACAAAGCGATAGGGATGCGACAACGGCCAGCTTGGAAACGTGTTGGTGGAAAAGCGCTGGTGCACGAGGGCGAGTGCTGATTCAATGCGCGGGTCCGTCAGGTCCTTGTAATAGGCACCCAAATCCTTGCCCAGCACCAGTCCCTTGTAAACAATGGTGCGGCTCGAAACAGAAACCGGATAATAGGTCTTGGCTTTTGCTCCCAGAACTTCGAGAACGCGATTGGAAACAACCTTGCGGCAGACAAAAAGCTTCCGCTCAAAATGCGCTTCATCCCTGATCGTGGGACCACGTCCAATAAACACTTGCCGGTGGAAAGGCTCCGTGCCCTTCACCGAATAGCCGAGCACCGATGAATCAACCGGCACATCCCGCCAGCCCAGAACCTTCAAGCCTTCCTCGCGCGAAGTTTCCCACCAGATGCGTTCGATGTCCTGCCGGTAAATCGTCTCGCGCGGCATGA
>CAZAMS010000149.1:0-9977 GCA_964486305.1 uncultured Aestuariivirga sp. | reverse complement strand
ATCGGCATTGCGTCCCTGCTCGGTGAAGCGATTGGCCGCACCTCGCGCGAAGAGTCAGTATCGAGCCTGTTTGAATAGGCTTGGCCCAAGCAGGCATCTCTGCTTAATGCTGTTTCACTTCGCGTTTTTCGCAAGCCAGTCCTTCATGACTGCAATTTCATTCTCCTGCGCTGTGATTACGTCTTGGGCCAGCTTCAAAACTTCCGGGTCCTTGGCGAACTGAAGCGCAACTTTTGCCATATCAATGGCACCCTGATGATGGGGGATCATGCTTTTCAGAAAATCCACATCCGCGTCGCCGGTGTAGGGCACCGCCATGTTTTTCATCATCGTGGCCATGGCCTGCTCATTACTCGTTGTGGATTTAAGATCCGCGACAAGAACCGACTGGTCGATTTTGCCGAGCCAGGCCTTCATTAAGGCAATCTCGCTTTCCTGGGCCTTGATCACGTTTTCGGCCAGCGTTTTTACTTCCCCATCCTTGCCGTACTGCAAGGCGACCTTGGCCATGTCGATTGCCCCCTGATGATGGGGGATCATGCCTTGCATGAAGTCGACATCCGGCTTGCCCGTCAGCGGCGTCGTCATTCCCGTCATCAAATCAGCCATGGCTTTTTCATAGGACTTTGTGGAAGCCGATGCATCGGCAGTAGCCATGGCCGTATGGTCCATGGCTGGCATTGGGTCCGTGCCGCCCTTTGGCAGTTGGGTGTATGCAAGTGTGCCCAATGCTAAGACGACCGCAGCTCCGATAATGATTGATTTTGCATTCATCAGTCTTTCTCCTCGTAATTGGCTTTTGTAAAATGCAGGAGGTCGCCGGATGGGGTTGCGCTAACGATCAGAGCGTCCCAGGACGTCCATGATTTCTGCAATCTTCTTGCGCTGTTCATGCTTGTTGCCGCTGGCAATGGCGTGTTCGACGCAATGGCCCACATGATCACGCATGATTTCCTCCTCGGCGCGGCGGAGTGCCGCCCGCACGGCTGAAATCTGGGTGACAACGTCAATGCAGTAGCGGTCTTCCTCAACCATGCGGACGACGCCACGGACCTGGCCCTCGATGCGGCTCAGTCTTTTCAGGACAGGATTTTTTGTTTCTTTACGCATTCTTGACTTATACCCTATGGGGGTATATCTGTCAATCGGAATGCATACCCCCGAGGGGTTTATGGAAATTAATGAGAGGACGGTCATGAAACATCACGGGCATGGCGCCATCGATCCGGTTTGCGGCATGACGATTGATCCCAAGATTGCCAAGCATAGGGCCGATTACAAGGGGCAGGCGTACTATTTCTGCTCGGCGGGCTGCAGGACAAAGTTTATGGCCAACCCCACCCAATATCTGGACGCATCGACCAATGCCGCTGCGCCGGTGGCTGCGGGCACCATCTATACCTGTCCGATGCATCCGGAAATCCGGCAAGTTGGCCCGGGCTCCTGTCCGATCTGCGGCATGGCGCTTGAGCCATTGACGGTGACGGCTGAGAGCGGCCCCAATCACGAACTCATCGACATGACGCGGCGCTTCTGGATCGGGCTTGTGTTGGCCGTTCCGGTTGTCGTTCTGGAGATGGGCGGTCACATCACCGGCCTCACCATGATGTTGGGCCAACAGCTTTCCAACTGGTTGCAGCTTCTGCTCGCAACGCCGGTTGTCGTCTGGGCGGGGTGGCCGTTCTTCGTGCGTGGCTGGCAGTCGCTGCTCACGCGCAGTCTCAACATGTTCACGCTGATCGCGCTCGGAACAGGCGTTGCCTGGGTTTACAGTGTCATCGCAACTTTCGCGCCACAAATATTCCCTGCTGCTTTCCGCCAGATGGATGGTTCAGTTGCGGTTTATTTCGAAGCGGCGGCTGTTATCACCGTCCTTGTTCTGCTTGGGCAGGTGCTTGAATTGGGCGCCCGAGACCGCACATCGGGGGCGATCAAGGCGCTTCTCGCCCTTGCCCCGAAATCGGCGCGGCGGATCGGTGCTGATGGCAACGATGAGGACGTAGCCCTTGAGCATATCGCAGTTGGTGATCTCCTGCGTGTGCGCCCGGGTGAGAAAGTGCCGGTTGATGGCGAAATCACCGAGGGCCGCTCGTCGCTCGATGAATCCATGGTGACAGGTGAATCCATGCCGGTCACAAAAGAGGCGGGTGGCAAGGTCATTGGCGGAACGCTGAATGCCAGCGGCGGCTTTGTGATGCGGGCAGAAAAGATCGGCAGTGAAACCATGCTGGCGCGCATCGTGCAGATGGTTGCCGATGCGCAGCGAAGCCGGGCGCCAATCCAGCGGCTGGCGGATCAGGTGTCCGGCTGGTTCGTTCCAGCCGTCATTGTTGTAGCCGTCCTGGCCTTCGCCGCATGGTCCCTGTGGGGACCGGAACCACGCTTTGCCTTTGGCCTCGTGGCCGCCGTCGCGGTTCTCATCATCGCCTGTCCCTGTGCGCTAGGGCTTGCAACGCCCATGTCGATCATGGTCGGCGTTGGCCGTGGCGCGCAGGCCGGTGTTCTCATTCGTGACGCCGAAGCGCTGGAGCGCATGGAAAAGATCGATACGCTCATTGTCGACAAGACTGGAACGCTAACTGAAGGCAGGCCCTCGGTCACAGCAATCGCCACAGTGAGAGGTCAGGATGAAAACGAACTCCTGGCGTTGGCTGCAACGGTTGAAAAATCAAGCGAGCATCCGCTGGCTACTGCAATTGTAGCAGCAGCAGAAAAGCGTGGTGTAGCCATAGCCAAGGTCATGGGTTTTGATTCACCATCGGGCAAGGGCGCCATCGGCATGGTGAACAGGAAACGTCTTGTTATTGGCAACGCCAAATTTTTGGGCGAACTCAGGATTTCTACCGATGTGCTTGCCGATAAGGCCGATGCCATGCGGCGCGATGGGGCCACCGCCGTGTTTGTGGCCATCAACGGTAAGATTGCCGGAGTCATCGGCATTGCAGACGCCGTGAAGCCTTCAACCCCGCAGGCGCTTGCCGCACTGCGGGATGCTGGCATGCGCATTGTGATGCTCACGGGCGACAATAAAATCACGGCAGAAGCCGTGGCCAAGCGTCTTGGCATTACCGAAGTTGAGGCCGATGTTCTGCCTGACAAGAAAGCAGACGTGGTGGCCAAGCTCAAGTCCCAGGGCCGGGTTGTGGCCATGGCAGGCGACGGCGTCAACGATGCGCCAGCTCTTGCCGCTGCCGATGTTGGCATTGCCATGGGAACGGGAACCGACGTGGCGATGGAAAGTGCTGGCGTAACCCTGCTCAAGGGTGACCTGATGGGCATCGTCCGGGCGCGGCACCTGTCGAAGGCCGTGATGGGCAATATCCGGCAGAACCTGTTCTTCGCCTTCATCTACAATGCGGCAGGCGTTCCCATTGCGGCAGGCGTGCTCTATCCCGCGTTCGGCATCCTGTTGTCACCCATGATTGCGGCGGCCGCAATGGCGCTTTCCTCCGTCAGTGTCATCGGCAATGCCTTGCGGCTGCGCAATTCGTCGATGGGCGACAGTCGCGTTTGAGCAGGTTTGCACTTCTTTCTGTCACATTTTTGCCCGTTTATGTTCATAGATGAACGTGCTTGTTTTTAACCATGGAAGGGAGAAAAAAATGATCAAGTCATTACTCGCAGCTGGAACGATCCTTGTCGCACTTGCCGGGCCGGTTTTGGCCAGCCAGTGTCCAACGCTTGCGGCGAAAGCTGAAGAAGCCATGAAAACAGCAACGCTTGACGATGCAACCAAGACCAAAGTGACGGAGTTGATTGCTACTGGCATGTCTCAACATGCGGCAGGCAGTCATGATGAGTCAGTTGCCACGCTCAATGAAGCGCTGAAACTTCTCGGCATGTAGTTTTGCAAGAGAATAACAGTTTGCGGCCCGGACATTCGTCCGGGCCGTTTTTTTGGGAAGAAGCGGGTGCATATTTCTATATTTCCAGAAATACGGTTGACATGTAAATGCTGCTGGCCTAAATCATTCCCATGCAACGTGGAACGACAACCGCAACGAGAATTGAAGATGCCGCTGCAAGGCTTGAGGCGTTGGGCAATCCCACGCGCCTTGCCGTGTACCGGCTTTTGGTCCGCGCCGGCGAAGATGGCCTTGCCGTCGGGCAATTGCAGAGGCGCCTGAAGATTGCGGGCTCAACCCTGTCGCATCATCTACGGGCCCTGATCACCGTCGATCTGGTTTCGCAGGAACGGCAGGGAACGACGCTTACCTGCCGGGCCAATTACAAGATCATGGAAACGCTGGTTTCATTTCTCGTTGATGAATGCTGCGCCGATGCCGCCACATGCGCGCCTGCGGAGAAGGTTGCGTGAAAGCAATGAATTTCCCCGCCCACCCCAAGTTGCCTGTTGCTGTCATTGGTGCCGGACCCGTTGGGCTCGCAGCGGCGGCGCACCTTGCCGAGCGCGGCGTGCCGTTTGTGGTTTTCGAGGCGGGCGCGGGGCCTGCAGCGGCGGTGCGCCAGTGGGGCCATGTGACGTTCTTTTCGCCGTGGCGTTTCAATGTGGATAGTGCCGCCGAGCGACTTTTGAGACAAACGGGATGGGCCATGCCCGATCCTGACGGCGATCCCACGGGACAGGAATTGATCGATAGCTATCTGGCACCGCTTGCCGCGTTGCCCGCCATAGCGCCGCATATTCGTTACGGCGCTAAGCTTACAGCGGTGACCCGGCAGGGCATGGATCGGGTTCCCTCGAAGGGGCGCGAGCAGCTGCCTTTTGAAATTTCGCTGACCCACACGAATGGGAAGATGGAACGGGTTCTGGCCAGCACCGTGATTGATGCGTCGGGCACATGGTCCGCTCCCAACCCCGCCGGGGCCAACGGTATTCCAGCGTTGGGTGAAAAAGAAGGTGCAGCCCGCATCTGCACTGGAATTCCCGATGTGTTCGGGGCGGAGCGCAAACGCTATGCGAGCAAGCGCGTGGTGGTGATCGGCTCCGGCCACTCGGCGATGGATTCGATTTTGAATCTGGTGCGGCTAAAGAAAGAAGAACCTGCGACGGAAATCATCTGGGCCATGCGTTCGGTGCCATCGGAAAAAACTTTTGGTGGCGGGGCAGCGGACCAGCTTTCCAATCGCGGAGCGCTGGGCGAGCGCGCCAAGGCCACGATTGCCAGCGGCAAGGTTTCGGTGGAGGCACCGTTTCGTGTGCAGAGTTTTGCTCTTACGAAAAATGCAATCGAGATAACCGATGAAACGAGTCAGAAAATCATCGCCGATGAAGTGATTGTGGCCACGGGGTTCCGCCCGGATTTTTCCATGCTCAGCGAAATCAGACTCGATCTTCATCCATGGCTTGAATGCACGCGCGAGCTTGGGCCGCTGATCGATCCCAATGAGCATAGCTGCGGGGATGTTCCGCCCCATGGCGTGAAGGAGTTGACGCAGCCTGAAAACAATTTCTTTATTGTGGGCATGAAAAGCTATGGCCGCGCGCCGACGTTTCTGATGGCCACGGGCTATGAGCAGGTGCGTTCGGTCGTGGCCGCGTTGGCTGGCGACATGGAGGCTGCGCTCGATACAAAACTCGTTCTGCCGCAGACCGGGGTTTGTGAAGGCATCGGCCACGATGACGAGGGTGAGTGCTGCGGCGGGCCTTCGATGACGCATGCCGATGCCTGCTGCACTCTCGATGCCATCGAAAAAGATGCGGGCAAGGCGGGCTGTGGCTGTGCTGGAGCAGGGCGCCGCTGATGAAATTTCGCTGGGGCTTCGTGCTGCCCCTTGCGGTGGCGCAACTCGTGTCCTGGGGCTCGCTCTATTATGCCTTTGCGGTGATCGCCGGGCCAATGGCCGCCGAGATGGGGTGGTCAAGTCCCGCAATCAATGGCGCGCTATCCGCCGGACTAGCGGCTACGGGTTTTGCCTCCTTCTTTGCCGGCCGCATCATTGATGCCTATGGTGGGCGGGTGCTGATGACGGCGGGATCGATTGCCGCCGCGTTACTGCTGTTGGCCTGGTCGCAAGTCACTGAACTCTGGCAGCTCTATGCGGTGTGGATTGCCATGGGAGCAGTGTTTTCCTGTGTGCTCTATGAACCCGTGTTCGCGGTCATGGCGCGCGATTTGAAGGATGACTACCGGCGCGGCATCATAACCATCACTTTGCTCGGCGGGCTCGCAAGCACGGCCTTCATTCCGCTCACGCAATTTCTTGTCGATGTCTCGGACTGGCGTCAGGCCCTTGTGGTTCTTGCGGCAATTCAAATTCCCTTCGGAATTCTCGTTCACTGGTTTGTGCTCGGAAACTCCAGCGGAACGGTGGAGGTCACAAAGGCAAATGTGCCCGTGGGGAGGGTGCGCAAGGCGCTGGTCACGCCAGTATTCTGGCTGTTGGCCTTGAGCTACGGGGCCCATGCCTTCATGTTCACCGGCCTCACTTTCCACATCATCCCGCTCCTCACTGAGCGTGGATTTGCTTTGCCCATGATCATTGCGGCCTATACGCTGGTGGGGCCGTTTCAGGTCATCGGGCGCATTGCGGTGTTTGCTCTTGAGAAACGCATTGATGTGAAGTTCGCAGGACTCATGGGGACGTCCCTGCCGGTTATCGGTCTGGTGCTGTTGATTCTGGCCACGCCGGGTTCGCTGCTGCTCTATTTCTTTGCCATCTTCTATGGGGCCGGCATGGGTATCAAAACCATCGTGCAGGCCACGGCTGCTCCAGAATTTCTGGGCCGCGAAGGTTACGGTGCCTTGCAGGGAACCTTCGCCGGAATCAACTACGCGATACAGGCGGCAACACCATTCGCCTTGGCGCTGCTCTGGTCGGTGATGGGCGGCTATGACCAAGTGGTCTGGGTTCTCTTCGGTGGCGCGGCGCTGTCGGCACTGGCATTTATTGGAGCGATTATGGCGCGGCCGAAAGCGCCTGTTTCATCCGCTTGAGGGCTTCGCGCAGTGCGGCGTCGCTGCCTGCATCGCTGAGCTTCAAGGCTTGGGCGCGTAGACGGCTGCGTTCATCCTCGGCAAGAACCGCGGCAATGGCGGGGTAGTGCAGGGTGACCGCGTCCGCCATGATGGTGTTCTGGGCGGGCGAGTAGACTTTGCTGTCGCCAACTGACTCGATAACGCCCGCAACCAGCGTGGCCCAGGCGGAAGGAGCGCCCCCACTTTCAGGTGACAGGCGCACAAGCTTTGCAACCGAATCAGCAACTTCAAGGGTATGGACCTGCACCAGGGTCAGTTCCTGTTCAAGCGGCTCACCAACGATCACGGCCACATTATAGGCGGCGCGGTAGGCGCCAAGCACGGCAAGAATGATGCGCAACTGGCGGAGCTTCTCATCGTTCGAGACGGGAGCTTCTTCAATGCGGTTGATATTGCCGGGATCGATGAGGTGGCTGAACAAAGCCTTCTGCACCTCGTCGCGCAGATGCGGCAACGGCACGCGCCCGTTATAGTGGCGGAAATACAGGTCAACATAGTCGCGGCTGGTCCAGCGTGCTTCATCAGCCTTGGCGGTTGCCGCTGCAAGGGCAAGAGCAAGAGAAAGCCGGACAATCAATGAAGCACTCATGATCCAACACTCCGGTCACGCGAACGGTAGAATAGGCGAGCGTCAGAGGATCGTCCAGTTGGCACTTACTCTGTATAGCGCCTCAATTCGAAATTTCGCCTTGGGCCAACAGCAGTCACACACACCATCGGACTATCATTCGGTTTCGAACTTCGGCATGTCATCAATATTGTCGACCCAGTTTTGTGCAGACTGGCACCAATATTGTGCCCGTGGCACGAGCTTGTCGCGCTGGCGGAGTGAGCCCACGCGCAGGCCGAAGTAGTTGGATTTGTCATCTGCCGGTTTCGAATAGATCGAGGTCCCGCACTCCGGACAGAAAGCCAGGGCGCGTTTGCTGCCACTGGCGGCAGTTTTCACATAGGTCTTCGGCACACCTGAGAGAAACTTAAATGATCCGTCGGAAACCGGAACAGTGACACGGAATGCCGAGCCGGAAAGCACCTGGCAATCCGCACAGTGGCAAATCAAAACCAGATCCGGATCGACCTCAGCCTCGTAACTGAGATATCCGCAGAGACAGCGCCCGTCGACTTTCATTGCGGCAATTAAACCTTTCCGGACTTTATTTCGCATCATCCAAATTCACATGTGCTCCAAATTGCCTCTGATGACAACAGAAAGGTGACGCCATGACATTGAACTCATCGCCAATTGCATAATCATCGTGGGTGCAACAGTCGAGGATTGGTTATGATTGAGACAATGTCAGCCAGGAGGTTGAGCAAGATGTAGGTGGCAGCAAATATCAATGCGCAGCCCTGTACCACGGGCATGTCCCGGCTGGACACAGCGTCGACCATAAGTTGCCCGATGCCGGGGTACACATAGACGACCTCAACCACGACGACACCAACCACGAGATAGGCCAGGCTAAATGCAATAATAGTTGCAATGGGCGCCCAAGCATTCGGAAGCGCATGACGAACAACAACTTGGGATTTTGAAACACCCTTTAGCTGTGCCATCTCGATGTATGGACTGGCCAACAAGCTGATAATCGCGGCCCGTGTCGTGCGCATCATGTAGGCAACCGTAACGAGCGTCATCGTCAAGGCCGGCAATGCCGCGCGTTCCAAGTGTTCCAAGAAGGGAGTGTCCGCGCCGACAGTAGAAAGGGAAAAGAACCACCTGAATTTGACCGCGAGGAAAAACATCAGGACATAGGCGATAAAAAACTCCGGCATGGCAATCGTCGTCAGCGTCACGGAATTGATGATGCGATCAAACCATGAATTGCGGTACAGCGCCGCCAAGAGGCCGAGGAACAAGGAAAGAGGCACAGCGATGCTGGCAGCCATGACAGCAAGAAAAAATGTATTGTAGAGACGTGGCGCTATGATTGCTGATACACTGCGTTTGATCGTGCCACTCAAGCCCGAATAGGAATAGCCGAAGTCACCCTGAAGCAAATTGCCAATCCACTCGACATAGCGAATGACGGCTGAGCGATCGAGGCCGAGTTCCCTATTAAAAGCAGCGACAGTTTCAGGCGTGGCGCCCTGGCCCAAAATGTTTTGAGCGTAGCCGCCCGGCAACATCTGCAGTGATGCGAAAATAATTACGGATACTGCAAAAAGCGTGAGCAGTCCCAGACCCGAACGCTGCAGGACGGTTCTCAGAACCACATGCATCATTTTCTCTTTCCAAACTTTTTTCAGTGTATGCACGGGGGAAACGCAGCAGTACCACGCCAGACTCGAGGATGGCCTCCTGGCCTGCGCAATAAGACGAGAGTTCGCGCACCGCCATGAGCTGTTCGATGGGAAAAATTACTTGGCCGATGTCACGCCGATCCTTTAGCCGTTGGGGAAACGTCGACATGGTACGCTCCTGCCATCAAGGGGTTCCGGGCGAATCATAGTCTTTCTTAAAATTGAGATAATATGGTAATTTTGGGAACGATTATTCCAAATTAGGGAAAATTGAATGGGGCGGCTTGAAGCCATGAAGGCGTTTGTGGCTGTGGTCGAGGGGCAAGGGTTTTCTGCGGCGTCCCGGTCCCTCGGAATTCCCCTTCCCACCGTCAGCCGCTGGATTGCCGAGTTGGAACAGCAACTTGGAACCCAACTGTTGATGCGATCAACACGCAAGGTTGTGGTCACCGACAGTGGCCAGCAATATTACGAATCTGTGCGTCGCATTCTTGAAAGCCTTGCCGATGCCGAGGTCCAGGCTGCTGGCGAATACAGACGTCCGAGGGGCCAGCTGACCATTACCGCGCCGACGTTGTTTGGCAGGCTTCACGTTTTGCCGATTGTCAGCGATTTCATGGCCTCCCATGTGGAAATCACGGCGCGGCTGCATCTCTCGGAGTTTGTTACAGATCTCATGGAGGAACATGTCGGCCTTGGTGTGCGAATTGGCAATCTGACCGATGTGTCATTGATTGCCGCGAAGGTTGGCGAAGTCCGAAACATTTACTGCGCCAGTCCTGACTATTTTGC
>CAZAMS010000148.1:0-9864 GCA_964486305.1 uncultured Aestuariivirga sp. | reverse complement strand
TGACAAGCGTGTAGAACATATTATCGTATGTCTGGTTCTTGAATGTAAAAGCCGAAGAGTCTTTCTTGGGCCATTGTCGATTGTATTTGAAGGAGTTGTCCTGCTTGCGCCAGACATAAAGCCACAGGTGCCAGGCCCCATAGACCAGAAGGGCCAGCACGATGTTGCGGAACAGGATCAGGCCTGCCCAGCCGAATGAAAAAGTCTTCAGGCTTTCCAGGGGCGGCGTCAGGTACATCCAGATCAGGATTGCGGCTACGGCATACAAAACATTCCACGGCCACAAATAGCCGGGAAAGCCAAAAAACCATTTGAAAAGGGCTCTGGAGCGGGGCGGCCAGTCAAAGGCCGGCCCGTAACTCACGGGTTCTTTCGGTGTCCAGAACCCCCGCGAATCCTCTTTTCCAAACCGTGAATCATCCATGGCCAGGGCCTCGCTTCCGATCCCGGCTGATGATCGCATCGGACGTGCCGCGAAGCAACCCCGCCGGGCGCTTCGTGTTGTCGTGGACGCCGCGAACTCCATGCACGTCGTGAGACCGCAGAACTTTCAATGGGTGCTAACGGCCAGGCGCCGTTCCAGCCCCCGCGACCACTTCGTCAGCGGATAGCATATGGCAAAATAGATCAGCGCCACGAGCCCGTAGATTACAAAAGGCTGGAAGGTGGCGTTGGTCAGAATCTGCGCCGTCTTGGTCAGTTCGTGGTAGCCGACGATCGACGCAAGGGCGGTGCTTTTCAGCAGTTGCACGAGAAAGCCGACGGTAGGTGGAATGGCCATGCGCGTGGCTTGCGGCAGGATCACCAGACGCAGTTGCGAAAGATAGTGCAGCCCCAGGCTGGCGCTTCCATCCCACTGGCCGCGCGGGATTGCCTCCACGCTGCCGCGCCAGATGTCGGTGAGAAATGCGCTCGAATAGAGCGTCAAGCAGACGGCGGCTGCAAGCCAGGCCGAAACATCAATCCCCAGCTTGGGCAGGCCGAAATAGACCAGGAACAATTGCATCAACAGCGGTGTGCTCTGGAAAAGTTCGACATAGAGCATCACCGCGGTGCGCCCCCATTTGCTGCGGCCAATGCGGACGAGCAGCAGAGCCAGGCCGACGATGCCACCCCCGGCAAAGGCGATGGCCGACAGCAGCAGGGTCCAGCGGGCCGCCAGCAGCAGGTTTCGCACGAGATCCCACAGGGTGAAATCGGTCATCGCGCCCGGCCCGCAAAGAGCTGCCGCCCGGCAAGCGCCAGCATGCGGCGCATGAGAACCGCCAGCACCAGATAGATCAGCGTGATCACCAGATAGGTTTCGAAGGAACGGAAATTGCGCGACTGGATATAATCGGCGACATGGGTGAGATCGACCACGGCGATCTGCGAAACCACGGCGGATTCAAGCATCGTGATGGTGATCTGGCCAACCAGCGCCGGATAGACATTGGCGAGCGCCTGCGGCAGGACGATGAAGCCGAAGATCAGCAGCGGGCGGAGGCCCATGCTGCGGCCCGCCTCGCTTTGTCCGGGCGGCACCGCTTCAAGGCCGGCGCGCAGGATCTCTATGGCATAGGCGGTGAGGTTGATGGTCATCGCCAGTGCCGCCGCCTGCAGCGCGCTGAGGCGAAGCCCGATGCTGGGCAAGCCGAAGAACAGGAAAAACATCTGCACGATGAAGGGCGTGTTGCGGATCAACTCGACATAGCCCGCGATCAGCCGCCTAAGCCAGAGGTGCCTGCTCCGGAAGGCGCAGGCCCCGGCGATGCCGAGAGCGATGCCAAGCAGCGAGGCAACGGCGGTCAAGCCAAGCGTGACCGCCGTACCTTCGAGAAACAAACCCAGATATTGATGAAGGGCTCCAAAATCGAGCTCATAGCCCATGATGGACTCAGAGTTCCGGCGGCAGCGGAATGAACAGCCACTTCTTCGAAATGGCGTCAAGCGTTCCGTCCTTCTTCATCCCTGCCAGCGCCTCATCGATCTTGGCCAGCAGCCGGTCTTCGCCCTTGTTGATCGCCATGGCGGAGGGTGAATTGAGGAGCTGGAATTTTGATTCCGGTTCGATGGAGGGCTGCTTGGCGAGAACCGCAGCACCCACGTCATTGCCAACCACCATCAATTGCACCTGTCCCGAAAGAAACGCCGAGATCACGCCATTGTAGTCGTTGAACCGCTGGATGTCGGTGCCTGCCGGCGCCACTTCGGTCACCGATGTGTCTTCCAGCGTTCCGCGATTGACCGCAACCGACTTGCCCGCCAGATCGGCCGGACCCTTCACGGCAAGCGCCTTGGGGCCCATCACGTCAATGGAATAGGGCGCGTAAGGTGCGGTGAACGCCACCACCTTCTTGCGTTCATCGCTCACGCCAACGCTCACCAGCAGGTTGAGCTTGTGTTCGGTGAGCGAGGGTATGCGGTTCTGTCCGGTGATGCCGGTCAATTCCGGCGTGACGTTCAGCGCTTTCGCCAGGGCATTGATCACATCGATATCATAGCCTTGCGATTTGAGATCGGTACCGGCCGAAGAGAACGGCGGAAAGTCTTCGAAAATCCCGACCTTGATGACCCCTGCCTTGGTGATATCGTCGAGTTCGTCGGCCTGGACAGCGGCCGCGCCCATGAAGCCAAGGGCCAGGGCCAAGCCTGACACCAGAGCCAGTCGCCGGGTTGAAAATGCGTACATGTGTTCCTCCATTATTGTTTTTCTGCGTCGTAGAACTGAATGAAACGACGATACTCTTTTGTAGGCTGAGCGTCGGGGAAGTCAATTTTTATGCGGCCCATTGCTGCGCGTCCCATCTCCGCAATAGCCTCTTTCAGCTTTAAATCCGCCGGTCCTTCTGCTATGGCTGCAGGGGCACGCGTGTTCGCGCATTGAGGGACTTCATGCCTGTATAAATACCGGTCTCATCCAGTTTCACCCGCTTTTTGCAGGATGGCCAGCGCTGTCTTGCGATTGAAACATGTTCATCGGGTGGTGGTCTGAGATCGGTTTGGCATTGATGAAATGTGCCACGCGCAGCCACTGCTTCTCAGCTCCACCATAATCCGAAACATCGCCATACCGTGCCCCTGAAGGGCTTCTCCCGCCGCCATCCTGGTGAACTTCCTGACGGAAGGCCAAGACGGTATGTGCAATATTCTTCGGGTCCAATGGACCATCATCCCCCGCATTGCTCCTGAGCCCTGGATTGTGTGCAGTGGCTGCGGGGGCCTCAGACCTTTCCAGTCCAGCGGCAAGATCAGGCTCAATGCCAACGGCAAAAAACTTGATGCCTGGCTTGTCTATAAATGTTCGGGCTGCGACAAGACATGGAACCAGACAATCTTCGAACGCCGCAATGTCCGCGACATCAATCCGCCGACCTTGAATGCCTTGCACTCCAATGATCCGGAGTGGATACGAACCCAGGCCTTCGACATCGATGCGTTGCGGCGCGAGGCTCACCGTATCGACGAGTTTGGTGACGTTGACGTTTATAAAATTGTCCTGAGCAGGGAAGGTGATGCCTGGACAACTCTGGAAATTGAATTGGCCGTTCCGCTGCCTGCCGGCCTGCGGCTGGATCGCCTCCTCGCCACTGAATTGCGTATCTCCCGGTCGCGGCTTGAAGCCTTCCAGGACGCAAAAAAACTACAAACTGATCCACATCACAAGGACATGTTGCAGCGCCGGATCAAACATGGATTGCGCATAGCCCTCGATCTCTCCGGAGAACCAGATCTGCAAGACGGTTGGAAAGCCGCCGTTGGGGAGCCCGCCACAATAACACCACAAATACGCCGCATTTAGCGCTTGTATTTTTCGCGAGGCCATAAATTGAAATAACTTAGGTTTTTCAAGAAGATGGCCGATGAGTCACCCGCCCCGCATCCCCACACCGGTTTGCCCTTGGCACCGCGCTTGCAGCGCTCCACGCGATTGAGACGCGCCTTGAATTTGCAACGGCTGTCGAACCCGCCGGCATCGCGCACCGATCAGCCCCGGCGGCTGAAATTCGGGGGCAATTTCTTCGCCTTCATTTCGGCGCAAGTGTTGATTGCCGTCGTAGCGTTTGTGCTTGTCAGCGATTACATGGCCGATGGTTACATCAAGCAAGCGGTATCGAATATTTTTAATCCAGGTGCAGGAGATGGCAACGATTCAAAGATCGACCAGGAAGTAACCGTCGTGATCAAACAACCCGCAGCGCTTGATGAGGTTCCCAACCAGGAGATTGCGGTTCAGAAACTCCCCGCACCAATTGAACCGGTGGAAACACCACCCGCCGAAACCCAGAAGCCGGTAGCACCCGCTGAATCAAAGCCGCAAGCCGAGGAGCAGGTAACGGCTCCAGTCGTTGAACCGGAACCCGTGCCCCAGGCAGCGCCGCAAATAACAGCCCCAGTCGTTGAACCGGAGACCGCACCCAAAGCGGGGGAACAAGTGGTGGCGGTCGCACCAATTCCCGATCTCACACCTCTGAAAGATGCTCCAGCCACGCCGCTGCCCTCCGAACCAGCAAGTCCACCGCAAGCGGATGGGAAGCCCTTCCGTGATTGCGCCACCTGTCCTGAACTGGTCCCGATTGCTCCGGGAAGGTTTGTGATGGGAGCCGGAATCGAAGGCGTGGTGAGTGTTACCACCACGCAGGACGTGGCAATCACAGCACCTTTTGCAATCGGGCGCTTTGAAATAACTTTTGATGAGTGGAGCCAATGTGTGACCGATGGTGATTGCACGAGCCAGCCAGCCGATGAAAATTGGGGACGCGGGCGCCGCCCGGTCATCAATGTTTCGTTCAATGATATCACCCGGCAATATCTGCCCTGGCTATCACGCAAAACGGGATTCACCTATCGCCTCCCGACGGAGGCTGAATGGGAATTTGCCGCGCGCGGCACCGCAGCACCAGCAGGCCAAGCCTATTCATTTGGTGACAATACTGAGCTTATTTGTGAATATGGAAATTCCTCCGACCTTGCCGCCAAGACCACTGACGCCAAGTGGACAAGCATCAACTGCAACGATGGATATGCCACAACAGCGCCCGTGGGCTCATTGAAACCCAATGCGCTTGGTCTTTTCGACATGCATGGCAATGTCTGGGAGTGGACGGCGGACTGCTGGCAGCCGCAATATTCCGCCAAGCCGGTGAAGCCGGACGAGGCCTGCGATTCCCGTGTCATGCGCGGCGGTTCATGGGCAAGTGCTGCTCCAGCCTTGCGCTCTGCCGCACGGGGCTGGGAGCGGCAGGACAAGTTCAAGAACTCCATCGGATTTCGCGTGGCAAGATTGAAACCATGAATAGTTTGTTTTTTGTAAAAGGGAGTTGGACATTGTGAAGAAAAGATTTTTCATTTCCTTATCACTTCTGTCATTGTCGCTTATTTTCTTTGCCTTGGTATTCTCTGTTGCGGGCGCCACGCCTGCAGGGGCCCAGGGAATGATTTCGGCTCCTTCAGAGGAGGACGATCTTGCCGAAGTTGAGCTCGGTGATCTCGGCAAAATGAATCCCCAGGAAATATCCACCGTTCAACGTCTGCTGCGCCGGCTCGGGTATCTCAAGGACGAGAACATGACCCGCGCCATGGATGCGCCCACCATTGCGGCACTTGTTGCCCATCTTAAGGATGTCAACACTTCGCCCATAGGTTTGACCGCTGATAAGATGTTGCGTTCGCTGTTTACCGCAGCATGGATCAAGGAAGGTTGGGAAACCGGCAGCGCCGAGGGCCAGGACCTGGTGGTAGAAAAGGCCGAAGTTCGCATTGCCCAGGATGCGCTTCAGAAGCTTAAATATGCACCCGGCCCCGTTGATGGCGTGTTTGGCCCTGCAACCTACTCGGCAATTGAGCTGTTCCAGGATGACAATGGCCTGAATGTTACCGGCCTTCTGAGCCGCAACGACTATCAGAACATCACACGGGCCTTGAATTTCGTTGACAGGAAACCGAAGGGCATCGTTCACATGCTCAATTGGCCGGACTACATGAACCCGGATACCCTGAGCAATTTCGAGAAGGAAACAAACATCCGCGTCCTTCACGACGTGTTTGCGAATTCGTCGGAAACCAAGGAACTGCTGCTGAGTGGCTCCCAAAGATATGATCTGATGGTGCAGGAGGGCGCCCAGATGCGCCAGATCCTTGAGGGGGAAAACGCTGTCGAGATCCTCGATCATTCGAAACTTCCCAATGCCAAGAATCTCGATCCAGCCACCCTCACCTACACTGGAGTTCTCGATCCTGACAACAAACACTCGGTTCCCTACATGTGGGGCACGGTCGGCCTTGGCGTGAACATGGAAAAAGTAATGGCGATCAAGCCTGATGCGCCACTTAACAGCCTGGCGATCATACTTGATCCAGCGGTTGCGGCCGACCTTTCGAAATGCGGCATCGCGGTGATTGATGAACCGAATGATGTTGTCCCCGCCTTCGTCGCCTATGTCGGCGGCGACATGAAGAACATCGGTATAACCGATCTGGAAGCAGTGGAAGTGGCCCTCTCTAAAGTCTCAGGCTATATCAAGGTTGTTTCGACCGACAGCTACATCAACAGCATGGCCGAGGGGAAATACTGCGTCGCCTGGGGCTACTCCGGCGACATTTTCTTTGCGCGTGACATGGCAAAAGAAAAGAAAACCGGCACGATTGTCTACAATGTTCCCAAGGAAGGCAGCCAGTTGTGGTTCGACTTGCTGGTCATTCCCGGCAAGGCGCAAAACAAGAACGGCGCCTACCAATTGCTCAACTACCTCATGAAACCCGAGGTGGCCGCCGCCAACACCAACTTCCTGCAATATGCCAATCCAGTTTTGACCTCGGCGCCTTTTATTGAGCCAGAGCTCCTGAAAGATCCCGGACTCTATCCGCCGAAAAGCGTACTGAAGCGGCTTACCATGCAGCCGCCCATGTCGTTGAACGTCGAGGTGGAGATGAAGCGGATATGGTCCAAATTAAGCAAGGAATAAAACCGCTCAGGCAAAGGTGATTTCCGGCATAGAAAATGTAATAAAAAATTGTGACATTGGTCACAGTTCGTTGCAGACAGTACTGGCATGCTTGACCCCAGACGGACGGTATCCCCTGCCCAAACCAACCGCTCTGTCTGACTTGAACCTCCGGCATTCCCCCGCACTGCCGTGTTCAGTGGCCCGGTACTCCATCCCCGCGATACCGGGCCCCTTTTTGTGCAATAACCAGACTCTTGCTCAAAATTACATTGCAAACAGAAAACGCACCCTGACTTTGGTCAGGGCGCGTCCGATTGGCTTGCCTAGCGCATCGGACGAGCAAGTGGAATCACTTGCGAGAGGAAAGATGCGCCAGATTCAAAGTGCCAGAGCAGCTTGTCGACGGTCAGTTGACCGTCGGCTGCTCTAGCCTTGCGAATAGAAGATATGGCGTCCGATCTTGGTCAGGCGGTTGAGCGACTTGGACCAGCTCGGGTCGACATAGTCGGCGTGGTAGTGGGTGGCGGTGGCGACGACCTGCATCTGCCCGTCCTTCGCTTTCTTGTCGTCGGCAAGCGCCAAGGCGGTTACTGCAAGCGCCGTCTCCCAGGCACGAGCGTCTTCCGGGATGTCGGATTTGCCGTCGCAGGCAAAGGAAAACTGGCAGGCGTTCAAGTGACTCGCACCCTTATAGACCACGCCGCAGATGGAGGAAGGATGCTTCGACGCCTTGACCCGGTTGAGGATAACCGTCGCCACTGCCAGCTGTCCCAGCTGTGATTCCGACCGGGCCTCGAAATAGACCGCCGTGGCCAGGCAGCTTTCTCCGATGACACGCGGGTCAAAGAAGGTTTTGATTTTATGCGTCCAGGACAGGATTGCGGAGGCGGCAAGGTTCAATGGCGTGCGGTGGACGTCGCCGAGGCTGTCCAGCCTGCCGGAGATGGAGGCAACTACGCCTTTGGTCTGTACGACCACCGGCGGCAGGACCGGATTGTTTGCGGCCGTTATCACTGCATTTGCTGGCGCATTGAACTTGTTCATGCCGCAGGCTTGTGCGGCACCTGCTGTGCTTGTCAGCACAACAGCAAGCAACAAAGCAAAGATCTTGCAATTCATCCTCATCGGTCCCTCTCCACAATAATTCTTGGGGTGAAGACTCGACGTTCGGGCTTGAAACGCAGTTAAGCTATTCGGTAAATTTTGATGAAAAGCCGGCAAAATTCATTAATCATGAAAATTTGATTGCAGCTGTCGGGCATGTACATTTTGCGTGACAATCGCAAAGACTTAAACCCACTTTGACATCGCCAAATTCATTCCGGCGATCCATCGATAATTAATTTCAGGCGCATGAACGTGATGAAAAATGGATTACCGCAATAAATGCGGGGATGACAATTTTAGAAACTAAAGCTCCGGAATGGCAATGCCCTTTTGCGCGCAAGCCGCGCGAACCGTATTGCGCAGGAGACAGGCAATGGTCATGGGGCCGACGCCGCCGGGTACCGGCGTGATGGAGGCCGCTACTTTTTCGCAACTTGCAAAATCGCAATCGCCCACCAGCTTGCCCTTGCCGTCGCGCTCAATGCGGTTGATGCCCACATCAATCACACAGGCCCCTGGCTTCAGCCAGTCGCCCTTCACCATTTCGGCGCGGCCAACGGCGGCAATGACCAAATCAGCACGGCGCACCACGCCCGCCAGGTCTTTGGTTTTTGAATGCGCGATGGTGACCGTGCAGTTTTCGGCGAGCAGCAATTGCGCAACGGGCTTGCCCACGATGTTTGAGCGCCCGATGACTACGGCTTCGAGCCCGGCGAGAGAACCGAGCGCATCCTTCGCCAGCATCACGGAGCCCACTGGCGTGCAGGGCACCAGCGACTCCTGTCCCGTTGAAAGTCTGCCCACATTCACCACATGAAAACCATCGACATCCTTGTCGGGATTGATGGCGGTCAGCACCTTGTCGGAATCAATATGTTTGGGCAGTGGCAACTGCACCAGAATTCCGTGACAGGCCGGATCATTGTTCAGCTTGTCAACAAGAGCGAGAAGCTCGGCTTCGGGTGTTGTGGCCGGCAACTTGTGTTCCCATGAGTTCATACCCACTTCGACAGTCTGCTTGGCCTTGTTGGCCACATAGACCTTGCTGGCCGGATCTTCGCCCACCAGCACCACCGCAAGCCCGGGTGTCAAACCGTGCTTGGCTTTAAGCTCGGTTACGGTTTTCGCCATGCGCGCCCGCAAACCCTCCGCATAGGCCTTGCCGTCAATGATCTTCGCCATCTGATTTTCCTGTATTGGTAAGTGAGGCAATGAAGGCCTCAAGGGGTTCGAGTGGTCCGGTGAATTGAAACGTCTTATTGCGATCTGTTTCGCCTTTGACAAGGGTGAGCATTGATTTTGCAATGCCCAATTTTTTAGCCAGCAGGGAGGTAACCGCAGCATTGGCTTCGCCCTTGTCCGGCGCCGTCGTGACTTTGACACTAAGCGACACGGCCCCGTCTGCCGCGGTGTAAAGCCCGGTCACCTCATTGCGCGAGGCCTTGGGCGTGACCCTAACGGCGAGAAATCTGCCTCTCAGCGGCCCACTCACAAGAAGAGAGGAAAAACCCACCAAATAAGTGCTCTTTCCAAAAATAGGAGAGCGAAGATCAGTATTATTGGTGAAATATCAATTCCTCCAAGGTCAGGAAGAAAGCGCCGGATGGGGCCTAAAAGCGGCTCCGTCAGGCGATGCAAGGCATAGCTGATCTGACGCACATAGGGGTTTGCCCCATTGATGACGTTAAAACCGATAAGCCAGCTCATGATCACGGTGATCAGGATCACCCAGAAGTACAAATTGAGCAAAGTGAGAATAAGCCAGATGACGGGATTTTCCATGATGCCTGACACTGATGTTTGCGACGCTGGCCACATGTAAGGCCGAAGG
>CAZAMS010000147.1:0-6342 GCA_964486305.1 uncultured Aestuariivirga sp. | reverse complement strand
CGCTAGGCGAGACTGAATTCATCCCGCTATCGGCCGCGACGCTGAACGAATTCATCACCGTGGCGGCGTTGATCGTAGGGTTTGCCCAAGTTGTATTTATATTCAACATTGTGTGGAGCCTGTTCAAAGGCAAAAAATCCGTCAAGAACCCCTGGCGGGCAGCCTCGCTTGAGTGGCAAACACCGCAGATGCCGCCTTCGCATGGCAACTGGGGCAAGGAATTGCCTGTGGTTTACCGCTGGGCTTATGATTACAGCGTGCCGGGTGCCGCGGAAGATTTCCTGCCGCAGAACCTTCCGCCAAATCAGGTCGCTATCGCCAAGGGCCACGAGGCGTCGGGCGTCCAGGCAGCGGCAACGTGAACATCTTCCGTCAGCTGACAGCAAAACCCTGGGTGACAACCCAAGCGATGATCGACGACTTTCACGTTGGAGGCACCTTCTTCGTATCACCGGCAAAGCTCGGCCTGCGGATGTTTCTTGCTGTGGTCACAGTTCTATTCACGCTTTTAATTCTCGCTTATGGAAGCCGGATGGAGCTTGAGGTCTGGCGCCCGTCGCCGCAGATGGGCCTCTTGTGGCTGAACACGGTGCTGCTGGTCTTGAGCAGCATCGCGATGCAATGGGCGCAGATTGCGGCACGTCGCGGCGATGTTGACAGTGTGTGGGTCGGCTTGCTTGCCGGAGGATTTTTTGCCATTGCATTTCTGGGCGGGCAGATCGTGGCATGGCGGCAATTGAACATGCTGGTTGGTTTCAACATCACGAACCCGGCGATTGGTTTCTTTTTCCTCATCACCGCGCTGCACGGGCTGCACCTGTTGGGCGGCCTCGTGGCATTGGGCAGAACCACCGCTAAAGTTTGGCACGGTTTTGACGTGGCCCAAGTGCGCTTGAGCGTGGAGCTGTGCACCACCTACTGGCATTACCTGCTGCTGGTCTGGCTTGTGCTTTTCGGACTGCTGTTTTCGGGCAGCGATAATCTGGGTATTTTGCTGACGCTCTGTGGTTTAAGGTGAATGGGAACAAAACTTATGGCTCAAGCTGCGATGACAAATACGGCTGAACCCCTCCCGCGACCTTTAGGATTGCGCGGTGTCATAGCCGACATTTCCTCGGACCAGCGGGCGTTCAAGAATGTTCCCTGGGGGAAGGCCATGATGTGGATCTTCCTGCTCAGCGATACCTTCATCTTCAGTTGTTTCCTGCTGTCGTACATGACAGTGCGCTGGTCCACGAAGGTGCCGTGGCCCAATCCCAGCGAGGTTTTCGCGTTGAACATCGGGGGCGAAAACATTCCCCTCATCCTGATCGCCATCATGACCTTCATCCTGATCAGCTCCAGCGGCACAATGGCCATGGCCGTCAAATTCGGTTATGCCCACGACCGCAAGACAACGGCGATCCTGATGCTCGTGACCGCGGCATTCGGCGCCTCATTCGTCGGGATGCAGGCCTTTGAGTGGAGCAAGCTGATTCACGAAGGGGTCCGCCCCTGGGGCAACCCTTGGGGGGCGCCGCAGTTTGGCTCATCCTTTTTCCTGATCACGGGTTTCCACGGCACGCATGTTTCGATCGGCGTGATTTTCCTGATCGCCATTGCGCGAAAAGTCTGGCGGGGCGACTATGACGTCCAGAGGAAGGGTTTTTTCACGAGCCGGAAGGGGAACTACGAGATCGTCGAAATCACCGGCCTGTACTGGCACTTTGTTGATCTGGTCTGGGTCTTCATCTTTGCTCTATTTTATCTTTGGTGAGGGAAATCGTGGCACACGCAAAAGCACAAGCACATCCGATCAGTGTATACCTATGGACATGGGGGCTGCTCTTTGTCCTCAGCACTTTTTCCTACTTGGTCGACTACTTCCACGTTGAAGGCCAGCTCAGGTGGTCGCTCATCCTCCTGTTCATGGTGTTGAAGGCGGGGCTGATTGTTGCCGTCTTCATGCATATGGCCTGGGAGCGGTTGGCGCTGATCTATGCCATTCTGTTGCCGCCAGTGCTCGTGCTGGTGTTTGTGGGCCTTATGACGCTGGAATCGGATTACACTCTGATTACGCGCGAACTATTCTTCAAAGCGGGATTATAGCCTCCTGCAAAGCTGCTCAATCATCATAAAAGGGAGTGTCGGATGAAGATCAGAATTATCCCCGCCGTGTTAGGTCTTTTGGGGCTCAGCACGGTCAGCAACGCCCAAGATGTGGACAATGGCGCAAAGATCTTCAAGAAGTGCATGGCCTGCCATGCGATTGACGACAAGAACAAGATTGGACCCTCGCTCAAGGGCATCGTCGGCCGCAAGGCGGCGACAGTGGAGGGTTTCAAGTATTCCGACGCCATGCTGGCCAAAGCCGCTGAAGGCGTAGTCTGGGACGAGGCAACGCTTGCCGCCTATCTGCCCGATCCAAAGGCCTGGGTGCCAGGCACCAAGATGGTCTTTCCCGGCCTCAAGAAGCCTGAGGAGGTAACTGACCTCATCGCCTTTCTCAAGACCAAGGCCATGTAGCCTCGTTCGAGGCGCCTAGACCACGTTATCGGACTCGAGAACGCAGGCCGTTTCAGGGTCCGTTTCCACTTGCAATGTGACGTGACCGATGCCGTGATGGGCGCGGAGTTCTTCGGCGATATGCATGAGAAACAAATCCCCGGGGTGGCCGCTGGGGATCACAAGATGGGCGGTGAGGGCGATGTCGGTTGTGCTCATCGGCCAGATGTGAAGATCATGGACGGCATCAACGCCGGGCTGTTTTGCCAAAAGAGCACGCACGGCGACGGGATCAACGCCCGGAGGCACGGCCTTGAGGGACATGGCGAGGCTTTCGCGCAGCAGGCTCCACGTGCCCCAGACAATGACGCCTACTATTACAAGGCTGACAGCGGGATCCAGCCACAGCCAACCCGTGTTGAGAATGGCGAGCCCGGCGAGGACAATACCTGCGGACACGGCAGCATCACTTGCCATGTGGAGGTAAGCCCCTCTGATATTCAGGTCACCCTTGCTGCCGTAGGCAAAGAGCCAAGCTGTCACGCCATTGATCAGGGTGCCAATTGCGGCGACGATGATCACGGTTTTGCCAGCAACGGGTTCGGGACTGAACAGACGAAGAATTGCTTCCCAGCCAATTGCTCCCACGGCGACAAGCAGAAACACGGCATTGAAAAGTGCCGCAAGTATCGTTGAGCTTTTGAGGCCAAAGGTGTAGCGCGATGACGGCGGGCGGTTGGCGAGGACTGCGGCGATCCAGGCGACGGCGAGGCCCAAAATATCGGAGAGGTTATGGCCTGCATCGGCAAGGAGAGCCATGGAATTGGCAACAATGCCATAGCCCACTTCAATCAGCACAAAAACCGAATTGAGCGCGATGCCGATGACGAAAGCCTTGCTGAAGGAGGCGGGCTCATGGACGTGGCCATGGGCATGATGATCGTGGTGATGGGCATGGCCCATTTTGGAACTCCTGTAGGGGGCTTTTGCCGCCCCGCCCAGGGTTTTGCAACCGCAGATTCACTGCTTGCTACCTATCTCGCGCTGATTATCATTGAATTGCAGCTAAATCGCAGACTGAGGAGTTCTAATTGGTTAATGACAAAGAAGAGCGCCTTCGCAACAAAATGGAAAGCATGGCTGAAGATGCTGGTATCTCCGTCGCCAAGGCAATCCAACAATTGCGGGAACAAGCAATAAGGCACGGTGCAATCGGCGACAGCCGTGAGAGGGTGGCGGTAGCCGAAGCCATTTCAAATGTGTGCGTTGACGCGTGGCGTCGAATGTCAAAGTTGATGATTCAAAGGGGACAAAAGGACGAGAACTTGCTTCGAGGTGGCGGTAAACAGATGATCACTGGTCTTTTGAATGACCACAAGGTTAGCCTTTTCGGTAACCCCGCGTTCGATCCGAATACAAAAGCCATTCGCATTCAAGATGAACCAAAACTCCTCGACGCACTGAATAAGAAATTGGATTCGGTCATCAACGACATGCACGATAACACAGTTGGAGACGAACAAGTGGTGATAGCGTCTCTCGGAAACAATTCAAGGAAAGTGTTTTGGTCGTGGCAAAGTGACTTGCCGGGCAAGATCAGCCGACACTTTATACGAGACGCTCTGGATGATGCAGTGAAGTCGCTTGGCAGTAGCGCCGATGTTGAAGATGCAGAACGTGGAGACGAGGGGCGGGCCAAGGGCACGTTAGAGCTTGAGATTGATCAAGACCGGCAGGGTGTTCCGGGTTCGCCCGATCTGGCCAGAATCAGACTTGAGAAGATCAATAACAGCGGCGCGTTTGTTGCGGACGTTACACCTGTCGGAGAGGTAAAAGTAAAAACTACGGGCGCGAAAGCCAAAGTACTTATTAACTCCAACGTTGCGATTGAATTGGGCTATGCACTGGCAACTGCGACAGACCTTCGTATGTTGATGGTGTTAAATACACATTACGGTTTGCGCGATGATCTGCCGTTCGACTTGAAACATAAAGCTGGGCCTATCGAATACAGATTGTCACCGGAAGCTTCTAAAGACGAGATCATTGCTGAACAGAAGTCACTTGCAAGCAAGTTTAAAACTGCACTAAGGGGCATTTTCTCTGCTAGTACACCTGCGGCCGTGGTCGTAGCATTCACACCGCAACCACAGGCCGTTGGAAATCCGGCGAGATTCTTTGAAGCTGATGCCAAGTTGGTGAGCGCAGAACCAAAATTGAAACCACCATCAGAACCCTTGTTATACTTGCGAGTTATGCCAACAAAGCAGATGATTCCGTTAGGTCGCGCTGAAGCCATTGATACCTTGCGGAACAGTTTACCACTCCTAAATGCGACTGTGATCGGTTCTGCAAATGGACAGAATGAATGGGGCTCTATCAGCTACCTTTCGCACTCCCAGCGCAAGGAAGTTCAGTCTGCAACGCAGCTATTCCTATCACGGGAATTCTGGGCTTTCGATAGTCACTATCTTCGCTTAGAAAAGCCCTCCGGCAGGCTCATTCCCACTTTGGCTGTCGAACAAGCCTTTGCGAAAGTTCTTTCGCAATATCTGAAATTTGCAAAAGAGAAACTAGACGTAGAGTTTCCCATAGCTATTGAGGTAGGAGCCTATCCTGTAAATGGGTACAGATTTCCACTTGGAAGTAGTGATCTGGATGATGTTGGTCTGATCCATATGGATCACGTTGTCTGGAGGGGGCAGGTAACTGATCTCCGTCCTGCGACAGTTGATGATGTCCTATTGCAAATCTTTCAGAAATTCTTTGATGCCGCTGGAGAACGTCGCCCGGTTGGTTTGTACAATTTTCCAGGCCCGAGTCCGGGGTCGATTCCGCATAAGTAGGGTAACAACTCACCATTCCTGCAGCGGCCCAGGCATAGGCTGCGGTCCGGATTGTTGGGTCCATAGACGGTCATTTTGCCAAGTTCGAACCAGAATTCACCGCTTGCGCCTGCCGCCGCGTAAGTGTTAGAAGCCGCTGCCAACTCAACGAATCCTGAAACACCTGAAAGGTTGGCCCATGGCATCCCGCCAAATTCCGGAATATTTGACCTTTGATGACGTGCTGATGAAGCCCGGCGCTTCTTCCGTACTGCCGGCCGAGGTTTCAACCGCCACGCGCATTACGCGCGATATTGGGCTTTCCATTCCCATCATTTCCGCGGCCATGGATACGGTGACCGAATCCAAGCTCGCCATCGCCATGGCCCAGGCGGGCGGGCTCGGCGTCATTCACAAGAACCTGGAACCCGATGCGCAGGCCGAACATGTGCGGCAGGTGAAGCGTTTTGAATCGGGCATGGTGGTTAACCCGATCACCATTGCGCCGACAGCCACCCTTGCCGAAGTGATGCAGCTCAAGGAGCGGCACAGGATTTCCGGCATTCCCGTCGTCGAGGAAAATGGCAAGCTTGCGGGCATCATCACCAACCGCGATGTGCGTTTTGCCACAGACATGAACACCAAAGTTTCCGAGCTGATGACGCGCAACCTGATTACGGTGAAAGCGGGTGTTGACCGCCTTGAAGCCAAGCGCCTGTTGCACAAGCACCGGATTGAAAAACTCATTGTGGTGAATGAGGATTTTGAATGCGTGGGGCTCATCACCGTCAACGACATGGAGAAGGCGGCGGACCATCCCTTTGCCGCCAAGGATGAGCACGAGCGCTTGCGTGTGGCAGCGGCCACGGGCACGGGCGACAAGGGGTTCCTGCGGGCCGAGATGCTGATTGATGCGGGCGTTGATATCATCGTTGTGGATACGGCCCATGGCCATTCCATTCATGTGATCAACCAGGTGAGCCGCATCAAGAAACTTTCCAACAAGGTGCAGATCATTGCGGGCAATGTGGCA
>CAZAMS010000146.1:0-13502 GCA_964486305.1 uncultured Aestuariivirga sp. | reverse complement strand
TTTTATCATTGGCAGCAACGCGATATTGTTTGCCGCCAGTCTTGATGACTGCGTACATTTTATAGCCTTTTTCATTCCTCGCGCCCTTTGGCGCCGCTGCAAACTCATTAAACAGCGGGCTTTAGTACCTGATATTACAGGTTTTTCGAGTTGCCGGAGGCAGCGCATGGACGCTCACCGGGGTTGCCCCCGAAAGCGATTGGCGGGTTCTAGGGAAGGAGGGGAGGAATGTCAAGGAAAGCGCGTCTATTTGAAGTCTGGCTTCCGTTTCTCGCGGAAGGCGGCAACTCCGGTCCTGAGCTCGAGACCATTTGCCACGGCAAGGCCTGCGAGGGCTTCGAGAGGGCGTTCGACCTCTTCACCCTCGGCGGCGTTGATCAGCATTTTGGTGACGCTTGTTGCGAGGGGGCCGCGGACGGCGAGTTGGGTGGCCATTTGTTTGGCGGCAGTCAGGCTTTCACCTTTGGCTACGACGCGATCAACGATTCTTAACGTCAAGGCTTCTTCGGCTGTAAATGTTTCACCCAAGAGTGCCATGCGGCGGACGAGTTGCGAGCCAAAGCGGCGGACGGTGCGCTGGGTTCCAGACCAGCCGGGAATGATGCCAAGGCCGGTTTCCGGCGAGCCCAGGTTCACATGGGATTCGGCAATGCGGAAATCGGCAGCGGCGGCGAGCTCCAGTCCGCCGCCCAAGGTGTGGCCGTTGAGAGCGGCAACGAGGGGCACGCGCAGGCGGGCCAGCGCATCAAAGGCGCGGTGGCCGTGGCGCACCCAGGCGTGTCCGAAATTTTCCGGCGACCATTTGCTCCAGGCCTCGATATCACCGCCGGCGCAGAAGGATTTTTCGCCCTGGCCGGTGATGATGGCGGCGCGCACTTCCTGCATGCCATCGATGAGATGGGCCGCAAGTTCCAGAGCCAGCACCATTTCATAATCCAGCGCGTTGAGTTTTTCCGGACGCGCAATGGTGATGAGTGCGACATTATTTTCAATGTCCAGATGAATGCGTGTATCGCCAATCTCAATCATGGAGTTTCAATCCCATTGTTGGAGGGAGGAACAGGGCAGTATTCATCGGTCTCAGTTTGGGAGAAATGATGAGGGGGAATTCGGCCTGATCAAGAATGTTGGCTTGCAGTTCTACGCCAGGAGCTATTTCGGTGACCACAACGCCTTCACTCGTTAGTTTCATCACGCAGCGTTCCGTGACGTAGGTTATGTCCTGTCCCTGCATGACCGCGCGTTTGCCGGAGAAGGAAATCTGCTCGACCTCGCACACCAGTTTCTTGACCTTGCCTTCTTTTTCGATGTGCAGCTTGCCATCCCTGATTTCCATTTTGGCGCCCGCATTGAAGAAGCCGGAATAGACAATTTTTTTGGCGCGCGAGGTGATATCGACAAATCCGCCGGCACCGGCGGTGACATGGGGTCTCACGCCGAGTTTTGAAACATTGACGGAGCCGTGGGAGTCTATTTGCAGGAATGAAAGAAGTGCGCAGTCGAATCCTGCGGCCTGGAAATAGGTGAACTGTGAAGGCGAGGCGACAATGGCTTCAGCGTTTGATGAACAGCCGAACTGAAAATCGAGAAGCGGAATTCCGCCGACAGCACCCTGCTCAATCACCCAGGTGGTTTTGCCATGCAAGCCTTCCTCTAAGAAGATACGCGGCACATTGGCGGAAACACCGAAGCCAAGATTCACGGCCCAGCCCTCTTTGAGCTCTTGCGCTACGCGGCGCGCTATGGTTTTGCCAGTTCCGAATTCCATATGGCTGAAGGAGGATAGTGGTTTGAACTCTTCACCGGAGATGGCGGGATCATAGGGTGTCTGTGTGGTCTGCCATTGGTCGGGCGCTTCGACGATGTAGTCGACCAGAATGCCCGGCACATAGACGTCATGGGGTTTCAGGGGATGATCCCGGATGATGCGCTTCACCTGGGCAATGACGATGCCGCCGTTATTGTGGGCGGCCATGGCGAGATCGAGCGCGCCGATGTAAGCGCCCTCGTGCTCGAAGGTGAGATTGCCGCGCTCATCGGAAGACGTGGCGCGGATGATCGCGACATTTGGAATGATGGCGGGGAAATAGAGCCACTCTTCGCCCTCGAAATTTATTTTCTTCACGATCGGTGCCGCCGCTGCTTTCGCATTCATGGCGCAGCCTTCGTGGACGGGATCGACGAAAGTATCGAGACCGATCTTGGTGAGCACTCCGGGGCGCTTGGCGGCGGCTTCGCGGTGGATATCGAACATGATGCCGGAAGGCACATTATAAGCGGCAATTTCATTGGCTCCCAGCATTTGCCAGATCATTGGCGGCTCGGCGGATGAGGGGCCGGACGGATAGGAACCCGCGATGATGCGGGCGATCAACCCCGGCTTGGCGATATGGTCCACTCCTTTGACGCCTGACATGTCACCCGCTGCGATGGAGTGCAGCATGGTGAGATTTCGTGGATGCTGTTTGCGGTCGAAGCGTTCGCCGAGAGCTTTCAATATCGCATCGGGGCAGCAAAGGCCCGAAGAGGAATTCACCGTGACAGTTGCGCCATCGGCGATATATTTGACGGCTTCTGCGGCGCTTACGATTTTCGGCATCTATTTGTTGCCGCGGATCAGGTCCGCGGCCCTTTCTGCCATGGCGATGGTAGTGGCGTTGGTGTTTGAAGAGATGATGCGGGGCATGGTGGAGCTGTCACAGACGCGCAATCCATCAAGCCCTCGAACCCGCATTTTGAGATCGACAACCGCCAAATCATCGGTGCCCATCTTGCAGGTGCCGACGGGATGGTAGGACGAGCGGGCATGGCTACGCGCCACCTCTTCATAGTCTTTCTTGGTTTTGCAATTGGGACCGGGGAAATGTTCGTGGTCCACATAGCGGCGCATGGAGCGAGTGGCTCCTACTTCCTGGGTGATCTTGATTGCATCTATATGGCGGATGAGGTCGTAGGGCTCGGCAAAGGAATTGGGATCGACGAGAGGTGCGTCGGCAGGATTGTTGGAACGGAGCGTTACGCTTCCACGGGAGCGGGGCCGCGTGTGATAAGAGTTACACGTCGCACCATTGCCACCGGGCACGGTGCCCACGCCTTCTTCAACGCCCGCGCCTGCGAGGAAATGAAATTGCAAGTCGGGGATTTTTTCCTTGCGGTCGCTCCACCAGAAGGCTCCGGCTTCTACAATGTTGGAAGCGACAGGCCCCGACTTGAACAGGAGATATTGCAGGCCCGCCCAAGCCTGCCAGTGTTTCTTTTTATATTTGTCATAGGAGTGCGGACCGTTCAGAGCCCAGATGACATCGGTTGAAAAGTGATCATGGAGGTTTTGACCCACACCCTTGAGATCATGAATGACAGGCACGCCTTTTTCCTTGAGATGTTTTGCAGGGCCGATGCCGGAGAGCATCAGAAGTTTGGGAGAGCCTATGGCGCCCGCGGTCACGATCACCTCGCTTGCGGCTCCAAGGCGCTCAAGCTGGCCACCATTTATAATTTCGACGCCAACGGCACGGCCCTTTTCAATGAGAAGGCGATTGACGAGGAGACCGGTTCGCACCGTGAGATTGGTGCGTTTCATGGCAGGATTGAGATAGCCGACCGCCGCGCTGCAGCGCCTGCCGTCCTTGATCGTCGTTTGATAGAGGCCGGCACCTTCCAGTTTTCCTGAATTGAAATCGGCATTGTGGGGCATGCCGAAGTCCATGCAGCCCTGGACATAGGCGAGTGATACCTTGTTGGGGCTTCCGAGATCGGAAACGGCAAGCGGTCCGTCAACCCCGTGCTCGCTGCCGCCGAGGCGGGTGTTGCCTTCCGACTTCAGGAAATAGGGTTTGAGGTCTTTCCAGTTCCAGCCCTTGCAGTTCAACTCGCTTGCCCAGCCGTCATAGTCTTCAGGGCAACCGCGGGTGTAAATTTCTGCATTGATGGAGCTGCCGCCGCCGAGCACCCGGGCCTGGGGATAAACGGCGACGCGGTTGTTGGCATGGCGCAAGGGCGCTGTCTGATAGCCCCAGGTGAGAGGTCCGCCGGTCATTTTAAAGAAGCCAACGGGCATATGAATGAAGGGGTCGGTGTCCCTGGGGCCCGCCTCGATCAACAGGATTTTTGCATCGGGCATTTCGGAAAGCCGTGCCGCCAGCACGCAGCCTGCCGATCCGCCGCCAACGATAACGTAGTCGTAACCCGTCACTTGCAATTCCTTCGTTCCTGGTCTATTTATAAATAACTAGATAGTTATTTCAAGCCCCCTGGAAATTCCGTGGTTGAGCCCAAGAAAAAGCCAAGAAACCCCGACGACACAAAGCGGCGCATCCTTGCGGCTGCCAAGGCGGAATTTGCCAAAAAGGGTTTGGGAGGCGCACGGGTTGATGATATTGCGGCGCGGGCAAAAGCCAACAAACGCATGATGTATCACTATTTCGGCAACAAGGATGACCTGTTTGCCCACGTGGTTGAGGATGCCTATGCTGAATTCCGTGAACGCGAGGCGGCGCTGGAGTTGGACGCCCTGGATCCCGTCGCAGCCATCAAGGCCCTGATTGCCTTCATCTGGAAATATTTTCTCGACAATCCGGAATTCATCACGCTGGTGAACAGCGAGAACCTGCACAAGGCGCGGCACATCAAGAAGTCGCAACGCATGCAGGAGATGAGCCGGTCTTTCGTGGGGCGCATGCAGAATTTGCTGGAACGCGGGGCCAAGGCCGGGCTGTTCCGCAAGGGTCTTGATCCCGTGCAGGTTAATATCTCCGTTGCTGCCGTTGGCTATTATTATCTTACCAACCGCTTCACCGGTTCCATCGTGTTTGAACGGGACCTGATGGCGGCGGAAGCCCTTGCCGCCCGGTTGAAGTTCAATACGCAAACCATTCTGCGGATGATCTGCACACCGCAAACCCTGGAGAAAATTGATTCATGAGCGGGAAGCAGAGGGCTTTTGTGACTGGCGCCCGGCGCGGCATAGGGCGGGCTATTGCACTCGTTCTGGCAGGTGCCGGATTTGATGTGGCCGTTAATGACGCTACGGACAGCGAGGAATTGCGCGCGACGGTTGGTGAAATTTCAGCGTGCGGTGTCAAGGCCATGGCCGTGGTTGGTGATATTTCCGATCTTGCGGCCCATGGGCCCATGCTCGACAAGGCCGAAGCGGTGCTCGGCCCGCTTACAACGCTCGTCAACAATGCCGGTGTTTCAGTTCAGAACCGGGGTGATCTTCTGGATGTGACGCCTGAGAGTTATGACCGCTGCCTGAATGTGAATACGCGGGGAACGTTTTTCCTGACCCAGGCTTTTGCGAAACGCCTGAAACCTTCCGAGAGCCATCGCAGTATCGTGACGATCTCATCGGCCAATGCGACTGGCGTTTCGATTGCGCGCGGGGAGTATTGTATTTCGAAAGCTGGCGTTTCGATGATGTCGAAACTGTTCGCGGCACGGCTCAGCAATGAAGGTGTTGGTGTCTATGAAATCCAGCCCGGCTTTATTGAAACGGATATGACAGCACCATCAAGGGCCAGATATGACAAGTTGATCGACGAGGGACTCACGGTGATCAAGCGATTTGGAACGCCGGAAGAGGTTGGCCGCATTGCACTCACGCTGGCGCAAGGGCTTCTGCCCTATACAACAGGGCAGATCATCCAGGCCGATGCGGGACTCATGATGGTGCGGTATTGAACATGAAGATTCGTCTCCCCACGGCGGGCGGAAAGCCGGAGACGTATCATCTGGCGGATGAGCCCATTGCTGTCCGAAAACCCAAGGCGCCCTTTAACCGTGTGGTCTTTGCAGCGGCCCATGTGGTGGCTGATCCCTTAAGCTCTGTGGGAGCGCTTGATTGGAATAAGACGCTGGCGTTTCGGCATTATCTCCTCGATCAGGGTTTTGGCATTGCGGAGGCTATGGACACCTCCCAGCGCGGCATGGGGCTGGACTGGCCTATTGCGCATGAACTGATCGCACGGTCCCTCAAAAGTGCCGGGCCCGAGGCGTCGCGGATTTATTCCGGCTGTGGAACGGATCACTTGCTGCCAACGGATGCGCGTTCGATCGATGATGTGGTGAAGGCCTATCTCGAACAATTGCATGCCATTCAAAAACTTAGTGGCCGTATCATCATGATGGCGAGCCGGGCCTTGGTCAGGGTTGCCAAATCGCCCGATGATTATGTGAAGGTCTATTCACGTGTTCTGAACGAGGCCGATCATCCGGTTATTTTGCATTGGCTTGGCGAGATGTTTGATCCTGCCCTCAAAGGCTATTGGGGCTCCGATGATTTTCCATCGGCGATGAAAACGTGCCTCGAGGTGATCAACAACAATGTCGCAAAGGTTGATGGCATCAAGATTTCACTGCTGGATGCGGGCAAGGAGATCGTGTTTCGCAGGCAACTTTCGCCCCAAGTAAAAATGTACACGGGCGATGATTTAAACTACCCAGAATTGATTGCGGGTGACGAGCAAGGCTATTCCCATGCGCTTCTCGGCATCTTTGCAGCCATCGCTCCGGCTGCCGCGGCTGCGTTAGTGGCGCTGGCGAAAGGCAACACGAAGAAATTTCACAGGATAATGGCACCCACGGTGCCGCTGTCGCGATTGATCTTTCAGGCACCGACGCAATATTACAAAACGGGGATCGTGTTTCTGGCGTGGCTCAATGGGCATCAGGAGCATTTCATTATGGTGAATGGGGCGCAAAGTGCACGATCGCTTTTCTATTTCACCGAAGCATTCAAGCTTGCCGATCAGGCAGGGCTGCTCCGTAATCCCGATCTCGCGGTAAAGCGGATGAAAAACTTGCTCGCGCTTTATGGCTGGTGATGGTTGCGAACCTTCAGCACTGTGCGATCAACACGGCAACACTCGGCTTTCAATGTCCTATTGAACAATCCATTGAAGCAATTGCCGCACAGGGCTTTGGCGGCATTGCGCCGTGGCGGCGCGAGATTGAAGGCCAGAATGTTTCAACCATTGCAAAGCGCATTCGGGACGCTGGCTTGAAAGTCACGGGTTATTGCCGCAGCACCTATCTGCCATCGCTCACGCGCGAAGGATTGCAAGCCAATATTGAAAGCAACAGGCGGGCCCTGGATGATGCGGCGGTTCTTGGCGCGGAATCCTTTGTGATGGTTGTGGGTGGATTGCCCAAGGGATCGAAGAATATTGCAATGGCACGGGCTCACGTCGTTGAAGGAACGGCGCGTCTTCATGAGTATGGCAGAAGTCAGGGTGTCCGAATTGCGCTCGAGCCCCTGCATCCTGTCTATACAGCAGAGCGCAGTTGTTTAACGCTGCTGAGCGAAGCCCTGGATATGTGCCAGCAGATTGAAGGCTCTGTGCCTGAGCCTTCGTTGGGTGTCTGCCTTGATGTCTATCACATTTGGTGGGATCCCAATCTCAAACGCGATATCGCAAGGGCCGGATTGGAAAAGCGCATTTTTGGTTTTCATGTCTGTGACTGGCTGGTGCCAACTGTTGATGTCCTCAATGACCGTGGCATGATGGGTGATGGGGTGATTGATATCGCTTCTGTATGTGCCGAGGTCGAGAAGGCGGGTTATCGCGGGCTTATTGAGGTCGAGATATTCAGTGAGAAGAACTGGTGGAAGCGGCCCGTGGCTGAAATCCTGAAGGTCTGTGCTGAGCGCCTGACGACTTCAGTTTGATGCTCTTTTTTCCATCAGATCGACGAGTTCATTCATGATGACATTGAGATCGAAATCCTTGGGCGTATAGACCCGGGCCACACCGAGCTGCTTCAGGATGTGGGAATCCTCATGCGGAATGATGCCGCCAACGACCACGGGAATTTTCTCCAGTCCCGCCTGGCGCAAACGGTTCATCACATCGCGGATCAGGGGAACATGGCTGCCGGAAAGGATTGAAAGGCCGATGAGGGTGATTTTCTTCTCTTTTGCAGTGGCCACAATCTGTTCCGGTGTCAGGCGAATGCCTTCATAGATCACCTCAAGACCGCAATCGGCGGCGCGCACGGCGATCTGCTCGGCGCCGTTGGAATGGCCGTCGAGGCCGGGTTTGGCCATGAGGAATTTTGGAGTCTTGCCAAGCTCTTGGGCGAGTTGCCTTACACGGGCGCGGATGGCTTCAAGTGATTTCTCAGGTTGTTCTTCCATCACTAGAAGCACGCCGGTGGGGGCGCGGAACTCACCGAAAACCTGGCGCAGCGTTTCGCCCCATTCGCCGGTGGTCACTCCCGCCTTGGCGCAGGCAATCGAAGGCTCCATAATGTTGCGGCCCGCCTCGGCGGCTTCACGCAAGGCTGCAAGTGAGGAGGTTACTGCCCTATTGTCGCGCTTGTTGCGCCAACTCTTAAGTTTTTCGATCTGCTCAAATTCGATGTTTTCTGAAACCGTGAGGATTTTTTCGTCATCGCCTGCAGAAAGTGGTGAGGTTTCGGTAGAGGTGAAGATATTGACACCAACACGTTTTGTATCGCCACGCTCAATGGCTTTCAGGCGCTCCGTATTGGCGTGGACCAGGGCACGCTTCATGTAACCGGATTCGATTGTTGGAATGGCGCCGCCCAGCGCGAGAATTTTTTGCAATTCGGCGCGGGCTTCGGATTTCAGGCTCTCAACCTTGGCCTCAATTTCTTTCGAACCCTCAAAAATATCGGCGTAGTCGAGGAGATCGGTTTCGTAGGCCACGATCTGCTGCATGCGGAGCGACCATTGCTGGTCCCAGGCGCGGGGCAGGCCAAGCGCTTCGTTCCAGGCGGGCAGTTGCACGGCACGGGCCCGGGCATTTTTGGAGAGAACCACGGCGAGCATTTCAAGGAGAATGCGGTAAACATTGTTTTCCGGCTGCTGTTCGGTGAGACCAAGAGAATTCACCTGCACGCCGTAACGGAAGCGGCGAAATTTCTCATCAGCAATGCCATAGCGTTCGCGGCAGATTTCATCCCAGAGTTCGGTGAAGGCCCGCATCTTGCACATTTCAGTGATGAAGCGGATGCCGGCATTCACAAAGAAGGAAATTCGACCCACCACTTCGGGAAAGGCCGCAGCGCTGACTTCATTCTTTGCGGCATCGAGCACGGCGATGGCGGTGGCAAGCGCATAGGCCAGTTCCTGCACGGGTGTCGCGCCTGCCTCTTGCAGATGATAGGAGCAGACATTCATAGGGTTCCACTTGGGCAAATCACTTGCCGAAAATGAAATCGTGTCGGTGGTGAGTTTCAGGGAAGGTTCGGGCGGGAACACATGGGTGCCGCGCGAGAGATATTCCTTGATGATGTCATTTTGAGTTGTGCCGGAAAGCTCTGCTCGGGGGACGCCCTGTTCGTCGGCCACGGCCACGTAAAGCGCCAGCAGCCAGGCGGCTGTGGCATTGATGGTCATGGAGGTATTCATGGTAGCCAGCGGAATGGCTTCAAAAAGGGCCCGCACGTCGCCGATATGGGAGACGGGAACACCCACCTTGCCAACCTCACCACGGGCCAGGGGGTGGTCGGGATCATAACCGGTCTGGGTCGGCAGATCGAAAGCTACGGAAAGGCCGGTCTGGCCTTTTTCAAGATTTGAACGGAAGAGCCTGTTGCTTTCAGCCGCCGTGGAATGGCCGGCATAGGTGCGAAACAGCCAGGGCTTGTCTGATTTTGGGGGAGAAGGCATTTGTGCTTCCAGTTTGCAATGCAATATGGAAGCACGGTTATTTTCGCGGCGCAACCCTACGGAAATTTGGTCTAGCTACGCTCGGGCCGGACGCACCAGAGCATGGCGAAAGAACCGGTGATCAGCCCCAGAATCGTAAAAAGCAGGACTTCCTGTTGATACTGGATAGTCGGGATATCAACGCCGGCAAGCAGGATGTTGGTTAAGCCTGCTCCTATGAACAGGGCTGAAAAATTCAGGGGATACGTAAGATGGCCAATGGTGCCGGTGAATTTCGCCAGAAGAATCGCCCCGCCCGCGCTGAAAAGCAACGAGGTCAGCAGCGCCTCATTCGACATATCAAGGCGAACCAGGTTCTCTATCGCGTTGGAAAGGCCCGAATAAAGCACATTACTTAGCATCTTTTTCTCCCCAATTTTTTAAGGGTACGGTGATTATGACTCGCTTTGGATTGCTTTCCCATTAACGGACGAAAGCAGGGTAAACCAATCCTTACCAACCCGGATTGATTTCGCTTTCGAGGCCTTGCCCGTCGCTGACATATGTTGCACTGCAACAGGAATTGGTTAAGGTGCTGCCTAAATTTTAGGAGCAGCAGCATGCCGGCTACAGTTTCTCCCTCGCTCAAGAACCTCTATGAGGTTGGTGAAATCCCGCCCCTGGGGCATGTGCCGCAGAGCATGTATGCGTGGTGCATCAGGCAGGACCGCCATGGGCCCCCGGAAACTGCCATGCAGATTGAGGTCGTTCCCACGTGGAAAATTGGCCAGGACGAAGTGCTCATTCTGGTGATGGCGGCCGGGGTCAATTATAATGGCGTGTGGGCCGCCCTTGGCACCCCCATTTCTCCTATCGATGGCCACAGGAACCCTTTCCATGTGGCGGGGTCTGATGCCTCGGGCATTGTCTATGCGGTTGGCGAGAAGGTGAAGCGCTGGAAGGTGGGCGATGAGGTTGTGGTTCATTGCAATCAGGATGATGGCGATGACGAAGAATGCAATGGCGGGGATCCCATGTTCTCTAGCTCCCAGCGCATCTGGGGCTATGAAACGCCCGATGGTTCGTTTGCGCAATTTGCGCGGGTGCAGGCGCGCCAATTGTTGCCACGCCCGCAACATCTGAGCTGGGAAGCATCGGCTTGCTATACCCTGACACTCGCCACTGCTTATCGCATGCTATTTGGCCACCGGCCGCACACGCTGAAGCCCGGACAGAGTGTACTGGTGTGGGGAGCTTCAGGCGGCCTGGGGTCCATGGCCATTCAACTCATTGCCACGGCGGGCGGCAATGCCATTGGGGTGATCTCGGACGATGACAAGCGTGACTTCGTGATGCAGCTTGGTGCACGCGGTGTGATCAACCGCAAGAATTTCAAGTGCTGGGGTGAAATGCCAAAGGTGGGCACGCCTGCCTACAATGACTGGCTCAAGGCTGCCCGCGAGTTCGGTAAAGCAATCTGGAATTTCACCGGCAAGGGTAACAGCCCAGATATCGTCTTCGAACATCCGGGCGAATCCACCTTTCCGGTTTCCGTGCTGGTGGTAAAGCGCGGCGGCATGGTGGTGATCTGTGCGGGCACCACAGGCTATAACTTGACGATGGACGCGCGCTATCTGTGGATGCACCAGAAGCGCGTGCAAGGTTCGCATTTTGCCAATCTCATGCAGGCCTCCAACGCCAACCGCCTGGTGCAGGCGCAACGCATCGATCCCTGCATGTCGGAGGTTTACAGCTGGAGCGATATTCCGAAGGCGCACATGAAAATGTGGAAGAATGAACACCGGCCGGGAAACATGGCGGTTCTGGTATCGGCACCGCGCGTAGGGTTAAAGACTTTCGATGATGTCCTCGAAGCTGCCGCAAAATGATCTCCCGGTTACGATGCTGCGCAACCTTGGTCCTGCGTCGGCGGTGATGCTGGCGGAGGTTGGCATTCATACGATTGGAGAACTTCGCGCTATTGGAGCGGTGAAAGCCTATGTGCGGGTGCGGGCGGTTCGTACGCGCGGCGCTTCAGTCAATCTTCTTTGGTCGATGGCGGCGGGTCTCGATGGACGGGGTTGGCAAGAGGTTTCAGCGGAAGAAAAAGAGTCACTTCTCGCTGAGGTCCGTAGCCTTCGCCGTTGAACACCGGTTATTTCTCCAATAGAGTAGTGTTGCGTCACGTGTCGGTTCAATGAAGTGGGGAAACAGCATGGTCCTGGGTCTGTCAGTCGAAACATTTACGCAACTGCATGTAATCATCAGCCTTATCGGCATCATATCCGGGTTGATCGTGTTATGGGGCATGCTGGGCAACAGAAAGCTCGCTGGCTGGACGGCAGTATTCCTGTTCTTCACGGTGCTGACGAGTATCACGGGCATTCCCCTTCCGCCGTTCGGCATCGATCCGCCGCGAGTCATCGGCATCATTTCGCTGCTTCTGCTTGCGGGTGCGATACTTGGCTACTACGTTTTTCATCTTCGGGGAGCCTGGCGCCGGATCTATGTGATGACAGCAGTCATTTCGCTCTATCTCAATGTGTTCGTCTTCGTCATTCAGGCGTTTCAGAAACTCGTTTTCCTGCAGCCGTTTGCACCGACCCAATCCGAACCGCCGCTCGTTGTTGCCCAAGCACTCGTATTGGCGTTTTTTGCCGGATTGGGATTTCTGTCGCTCAGGCGATTTCATCCGGCTTCGCTTGCCCAGGCTTGAATTCTCTTTGCGCTGTTATTCGGAGATATCCCGTTCCAAGTCTTTCGTCGTTGATCGCAACGTCCGGTGCACCTGCAATACGCGGTTCACCTCACCGCCGAAGATCAGCACCAGTGCTGCGAGGTAGAGAAAGAACATCGCGGCAAAGAGGCCGGAGAGTGAGGCATAGGTTGATGCAAATGAATTGAAGTTCACCAGATAGGCGGAGAATGCGCTGGCAAGCGCAACCCACACGACAACGGTGAGTAGAACCCCCGGCAAAACGTCCAGGGTTTTGAGCCGTTTTGCTGGCAAGATGCTGTGGCAGAGCTGCAAACCTCCGGCGAGAAGTGCAATGGCAATGGGATAACGCAGCTGGTTCAGGATTGTGAAGTTGTGCCGAAAGTCTGGTGCGAAACGGTCAAGGACTGCCAGGGCCACGGGCGCAAAGACAATCAGCAAGGCAATCGCCAGAAGTCCTATGGCGGAACCGATCACGAAGAGAACACTTTGCCCATAGAGCCAAAACAAATTACGGTTTTCCTTCAGGTCATAGGCGCGATTCAAGCCGACGCGGATACTGTCCACGCCCCCCATGGCACTCCAGATCGTAAGCAGTGCTGCAAGGCTGAGCAGTCCGGTGCGCGGCACCGTGAGAATGGAACGGATTTCCGAAGCAAGGGGATGCACCAACTGTTCGGGGGCAACACTCAGAAGAAAGGTGACTACTTTCTCGGCCAAATCCTCGTTGCCAAAGAAGCCGGCAAGGGCTGTCAGAAATATCAGAAAGGGAAAGATTGAGAACAGGGTTCTGAAAGCGATATTGCCAGCAAGGGGAATGGCCTCATCGGCAAAGAGACGGCGCACGGCCTCGAGACCAAGGCTTATGATTGTCGGCTGCTTTGCGTTCATATTCCTAGGCATAGCCGATATGCGTAGGCGTCCTCAAGATAACACTCGCATGGGCCCGAAAAGCTTGGCATGGGAGGCCCATGAAACCTGCACCGAGCTGGATTGCCTTTGCACCTGCCCTCTTTGTGGTGCTGTGGGCCACGGGTTTTGTGGTGGCCAGACTGTCGGCTGATCATGTGGAGCCGCTCACATTTCTCAGCATTCGCTTTCCCGTTGCAGGCGTTTTGTTTTTGGGGATAGCCCTTTATCAGCGTGCCACCTGGCCGAACATGAAACAGGCCA
>CAZAMS010000145.1:0-3560 GCA_964486305.1 uncultured Aestuariivirga sp. | reverse complement strand
CGGATACCGCGATATTGGTTAAAAAAATACCAATCACGCAAAATCCCAATCACGAACACGGCAGCATTGCCAGAAAAAACTCGGCCATCTTGAAACTACTGTTTATTCAGAGGTTCCTTAGTTAAGTTGAGATTTACGCCTATGAACGGAATTATCGGTGTCCATTTGGTTCCGATGTAATCTAGGTTACACATTTGGGTGCATGCCCTTTGCCGAGGCGGGGATTTCGTCATGTATAAAGTTCGAACAAAGGTCCGCTGACCGGTCATAGAGGCGATGCAGAAAATATCAGATATTATTGCTGAAAAATGGTGCGCTTAGGTGACTCGAAAGCACAAAATATAGTCAAATAATTCAATGAGATGAAAAATTCCGGGGGCGAAGTACCGTGAAATTATACAGCCAATTACCAGTGCATTCCTATCGCATCAGTGACAAGGCCGAAGCCGCCCACAGGCGCGGGGGCCAATTCGAGAAGCGCCGCAAGCTCATGGACGCTTGGGCCGGATTCTGCGAACCACACGCGGGAGCGAAAGCTATCCCTCTCAATAGGGGCAAGTTCACTTGAGCGCTTGCATCTTGCAATTTTCCTTAACCTATATTAGTTATAGATATGTCTAAAACCAGTTCCTTCATCCTTTCCAAGGCAAAGGCCGTCGGACTGGTTCGGGAACTGGCGAAAGACAGCGGTAATGTGGTGTTCACGGACCATGCCCTGAAGCGAAAGCGTAAAGTAACACCCAAAGCCGTGCTGGAATGCCTGTTGCGCGGCCCGATTGTTGAGGGTCCGGCGCTGGGCATCAAAGGCACGTGGGAATTGGCGATGGAGCGCATGGGCGCTGGGCAAAGGTTGCATGTAGCCCTCGCAATCGACCTGCCAAGCCGCCTGATTATTATAACGGCTTACGAATTGAAGGATTGAACGCAAATGCACCACTACACCGAAAGCGGGCTTCGCAATATCTGGCTGGCCAATGGTTACAAGCTGCACAAGACGCCCCATGGCAAAGGTGTTGCTTTTGACAATCTCGAAGGCCTGCACCGCGAAATTGGCCGCTGGCTGTGCGCCTACCGCCCACGCCTGACGGGTGCTGAATTTCGTTTCTTGCGCCATGAACTTGACCTTTCACAAGTGGCCCTCGCAACACTCCTGGGCAATGACGCGCAAGCGGTGGCGCTGTGGGAAAAAGGCAAAGTGAAAGTTCCGGCATGGGCCGACAGGCTCATGCGCGCCCTCTACCGCGAACACATGGGCGAGAATGTGAAAATCCGCGCCCTCATCGAAACCGTGGCCGAACTCGAGACCAGAAAACAGCAATCCACCCGCTTCGAAGCCCGCGAAACGGCCAAGGGCTGGACGCTCAGGGCGGCATAGGGCAGCGGTCCGAACATGGAAGACTATGATGAACAACGAAAGTGGCCTCAGCTTAGTTGGCTTGCCTTAGTGGTGGGGGCAATTGTTTGGTTTGCAATAATTATCTATGTGTCCGGTAAGGCGGCCTGCCTCGCTCAATCTCGATGCGGGAAAGAAGATCTGATTCTGTCCAGCATATTGGGAGTGGGATTTTTGGCGCCCGCAGGAATTGCGACACTTCTGGTTGGGAATTTTGGAAGCAAAGCGCACAAGACTGTCAGCGTGATCAAGTGCATCGGCGTCACCCTCTGGTGCATTCTTCTGTTCTATCCCGTGTGGGGCAGCTTCCTTTTCCACGATCCAGATTTCGTGAACATGGGTGATTGATAATCCTGACGCCGGTTCATGACTTTGATCTGACATAACTTAGAAGGCAGGCAAGGAACCCGCCATTATTGACAAGGAAATTCCAGGCTTCATCGGAAATCACCTGCAATTTGCCATGCTTCGCGAGGCCTGGGCACTGTGGGCCTCAGGAGCGGCAAGTGCCGAGGCCATCGACACGGTGGTGCGCAACAGTTTCGGCCGCCGCGTCGGCGTCACGGGGCCCATCGAATCGGCGGATGCTGGCGGGCTCTACACCATGTATCATTTCGGCAAGTCACTCATGCAGCATCTGGATACGAATCCCGAACCTCCCGCGGCTATCGCCGAACTCGTGGCGCAAGGCGCCAATGGCATTGCAAATGGCAAAGGAGTCTACGACTGGTCGAAGCGTGATGGCGCCCAGCTTATCGCGGCGCGCATGGAAGAACTTTTCCGCTGGCTGAAAGCGGACAAAATGCGGGAGCATTAACGCGGTGGCCTCGGGCAGCCGGGTTCTGACGGAAACCTGTTCCTTCGATCCCTATTGGTGGCGGGCAGCGCCCCACAAGCAGGAGCCAGCCGCGACACCGCCCCCTAGCACTGATGTGGCGATCGTCGGCTCCGGCATCCCCGGGCTTGTGGCGGCCTTGCATTTGGCGCGGGGCGGCAGGCAGGTAACGCTGTTCGACGCGCAGGAGGCGGGCTATGGCGCCAGCACCCGGAATGCGGGCTATGTGGGCCGCACTCTCAAGCACGGGTTCGGCGAACTGGTCGAGAACCATGGCCTGCCCTTTGCCACGCAAATCTACGGCGAATTGATGGAAGCCTTCCTTGCCGTAAAGGAAACCGTCGAGAGCGAGAACATCGCCTGCCATTATCGCCAGCAAGGGCGGCTGCTGCTGGCAACGAGTTCAGACATGTATGGGGCGATGGCCCGCGAATTTGCTCTCAGGGAAAAACATTTGCGCGAGCCTTTCACCATGGTGAGTCGGGCCGAGCAGGCGAATGAAATTGGCACCGGCCGCTATTTTGGTGGCGTTAAGTTCGAGGATCACGCCGGGCTTCACCCCGGACTCTATCATCAGGGCCTGCTTGATGCGGCGCGCGCCGCCGGGGTCACAGTCGCCGCCCATACGCCAGTGCTCCGCATTGCACGCGACGACGCAGCTTTCATTGCATTGACACCGCGCGGCCCCGTTGCGGCGCGGACGGTGATCGTGGCCACGAACGGCTATTCGGGTGATGCGTTTCCCTGGCTCAAGCGCCGCGTGATGCCGTTCGATGCCTATCAAACTGTGTCGGAGCAGATGGACAAGGAGCGTGTGCGCCAGTTTCTGCCGGGCGACCGTACCTTCATCGACTGGAATTTCAATGTCGATTGGGTGAGGCGTGTGCCAGGTGATCCCACGCGCATCGTTTTCGGCGGCCTCACCGGCGGGCGCAACCAGGATCTTCGCATCATGGCCGAGCGGCTGCACGTTCGGCTTGTGCGGATCTTTCCGGAACTGTCCGATCTCCGCTTCGACCATGTGTGGACCGGCAAGTGCGGCGGAACCTTCGATCTCTATCCGCACATCGGCTGCCATGAGGGCATCCATTACGCTGTTGGTTATTGTTTCGCCGGCGTTCCCATGGGCACGCTGTTCGGACAAAAACTTGCGCGGCGCATCCTCGGCCGGAAGGGCGGAGACAGCGCCTTCGACCGCCCCATGCCGTCGAACCCCCTATACTGGGGCAACCCGTGGTTTGTGCCCTACGCCATCAACTGGATGAGTCGCCACGACCGATAAAACTGGCCAATCAACAGATTGGTGCGCCTGAATTTGTTGGAAAATTGCGT
>CAZAMS010000144.1:0-10749 GCA_964486305.1 uncultured Aestuariivirga sp. | reverse complement strand
GGCACATAGCCCTGTGCCATGGACTTGTTTACGAAATGCGCAAATCCGCCCGAGGTGACCCAGCCCACCACCTTGCCCTTGTGGCTGATCGGCTCATCACCCAGCACATCCGCATCGCCTGCTTCGACGATCATGGACACGCGGCGTAATTTTCCACCAGTCCGCTTTTCTTCCATGGCCGCCTCGCGGCCGATGAAATCATTCTTGGTGAGATCGATGAAACGGTCCATGCCCGCTTCAAACCCGCCGTAAATCGGACGGAGCTCCCGGTACCAGGTGGGGAAATTCTTTTCCAGCCGCATGCAGAGCAGGGCCCGCATGCCGAAGTTGATGATGCCGTCATCCTTGCCCGCCTTCATGATTTCTTGATAGAGGCGGCGCTGGTAATCCGGCGCCACCCAGATTTCATAGCCCAAATCACCCGTATAGGTGACGCGGTTGATCAGCGCCGGCACATTGCCGATATCCATGGCGCGGTGGTCCATGAACTTGAAGGCAGCATTCGATACATCAGCGTCCGTGAGCTTTTGCAAAACCGCGCGGGATTTCGGCCCGGCGATGGAAAGCCCCACCAGCCCCATGTCATAGCGCTGGATAGTAACGCTGCCGTCCGTTGGCACATGTTGCTCGAACCAGCGCATGTGATATTTCTGTGCCTGGCTTGAGCCCCACATATAGAAAGTATCATTGCCCGCATTGGCGATGGTGAAATCGCCGATCAGCTTGCCGTTCGGGTTGAGCATCGGCGTGAGGATCAGGCGGCCCACCTTCGGCATCTTGTTGGTCATCAGGCGGGCGAGAAACGCTTCCGCCCCGTGCCCGGTGAAACGGTACTTGGCGAAGTTGGCAATCTCTGTGACACCGATGCCATTGCGCACCCCCAGCACTTCCGCCTTCACATGGGCAAAATCATTGGAGCGGTGGAAGGAGAAGATGTCTTTCGGCTCAACGCCCTTGGGCGCAAACCACAGCGGCGTTTCGAGGCCCCATGAATCACCCATGACGGCCCCTTGCGCAATCATCGAGTCGTAAAGGGCCGTGGTTTGCTGCGGCCTGGCGCCGGGAAGCTCCTCATTGGGAAACTTGATCGAGAAGCGCCGCGCATAATTCTCGCGCACTTTCTCATTGGTGTAGCTCCGCGTGGCCCACTCGCCAAAACGCGAAACATCCATGGCCCAGACATCAAAGCCCGGATCGCCATTCACCATCCATTGCGACAGGGCAAGGCCCACGCCGCCGCCCTGGCTGAAGCCCGCCATGACGGCACAGGCGCACCAGAAATTCCTGAGACCCTGAACCGGCCCCACCAGCGGATTGCCATCGGGCGAGAAGGTGAACGGCCCATTGATCACCCGCTTGATGCCGGCCTTGGCGAGAGCGGGGAAATGCCGGTAGCCGATTTCGAGATGATCGGCGATGCGGTCGAGGTCCGGCGGCAAAAGCTCCTGGCCGAATTCCCACGGTGTCTGCTTCGGCTGCCAGGGTTTGCATTCTTTTTCATAGGTGCCCAGCACAATGCCCGAGCGCTCTTGGCGCATATAGATTTCCGATTTGAAATCGATGATGTGCGGAAGCTCGCGGCCGCGCTCCTTGTTGTAGGCAATGACCTCAGGCATGTCGTCGGTCACCAGATACATGTGTTCCATGGCCAGCACCGGAAGCTCCAGCCCCACCATGCGTCCCACTTCGCGGGCCCAAAGCCCGCCGCAATTCACCACATGCTCGGCGTGAATATTGCCATTGGCGGTGATCACATCCCAAGTGCCATCGGCACGGGGCTTCAAATCCTCAACCCGGCAATTCTGGTAAATCTCCGCGCCTGCAATGCGCGCCGACTTGGCATAGGCATGGGTCGTGCCCTCAGGATCGAGATTGCCGTCGGCCGCATCCAGCATGGCGCCGACAAAGTATTTTTCTTCCAGAAGCGGATTCAGCGCCTTGGCTTCCTTCATCGACATCATCTCGGTTTCAAGGCCGAGATACTTGGCCCGCGCATGGGCCATCTTCAGCCATTCCAGGCGCTCCGGCGTATCCGCCAGGATCAGGCCGCCGGAGCGGTGAAGCCCGCAAGCCTGCCCGGATATCTTCTCAAGCTCGTCATAAAGGCCAATGGTGTAGCCCTGCAGCTTGGCCACATTGGGATCGCCGTTGAGCGTATGGAAGCCGCCCGCCGCGTGCCAGGTGGAACCCGATGTGAGCCGGTCACGCTCCACCAGAACCACATCTTTCCAGCCTGCCTTGGTGAGGTGATAGAGCACTGAGCAGCCAACAACACCACCCCCGATGACAACAACGCGCGCCTGCGATTTCATGGAATTTTCCTTGGAAAAACGGATATCTTTGAGCTTCAATAGCGCAGGCGCAAGGCCCTTCGCAATCGGCTGTTCGGTGAGAAGAATTCAACTGAAGCGTCCGTCAGTCTTGCTGACTTCTCGCCTGCGATCTGCCGACCCAAGCGGCAAAAAACCAAAAACTCGGTTAATCTTGCCTAAATTCTTCCCAGTCTCAAAAAACAACTCTTAATCAAGGGCTTGCTAACCTCACCGTGCTGCCAATCGCGCCTTCTGGCACTACTAAATGTTAACAGCTCTAGGATAGACACGAACCCTCTTTGTGATGGGATACGGGACATGACAACGCCAAAACGACGCCGGGAAGATGTGCCGCGGCCATTGTTGTCCGTGGTCGTCCCCATGTACAACGAAGAAGAGGGAACCGAGCTTTTCTTCACCAGGCTTGTGCCCGTGCTCGAGTCCATAACAGCTGATTTCGAAATCGTCTGCGTCGATGATGGCAGTTCAGATCTGACCATGGCGAATCTTATGCGCCACCATGCGCGCGACAGCCGTATCAAGGTGTTGAGCCTGTCGCGCAATTTCGGTAAGGATACCGCACTCTCTGCCGGGCTGGACTATGCCCGTGGACAGGCGGTTGTCCCCATCGATGCTGACCTTCAAGACCCACCTGAACTGATCGCCGACATGGTTGCCAAATGGCGCGAGGGATTTGAAGTGGTCTATGCCCGCAGATCGCACCGCGACAGTGATGATATGTCAAAGCGGGTTACTGCAAATCTCTTTTACCGCATTCACAACTGGATCGCCGATGTGCGCATTCCCGATAATACGGGCGACTTCCGGCTTATGGACCGGCGTGTTGTCGAGGCGGTCAAACATCTGCCGGAAAAGACCCGCTTCATGAAAGGGCTCTTTGCCTGGGTCGGTTTCAAGCAAATCGGCATTGATTATGCCCGCGAGGCCCGTGCTGCCGGGACCACCAAGTGGCGCTATTGGAAATTGTGGAATTTTGCCATTGATGGCATCACCGGCTCGTCCACCGTGCCGCTGCGCATCTGGACCTATTTTGGCATGGGACTCGGACTATTGACCTTCGCCTACGCATTCTGGCTCGTCATCCATACCATGCTCTACGGAAACGAGGTTCCGGGCTATGCCTCGCTCATGGTGGCCGTGCTTTTCCTCGGCTCCCTGAACATCGTGGCCACCGGCATTCTCGGCGAATACGTGGGCCGCATCTATTCCGAAGTCCGCAACCGGCCACTTTATCTTGTCCGCGAAATGCGCGGTCTCGAAGCACACGAGGATAAAACCAAATCATGGAACGAAACGTCTATCACCGCCTCGAGCAGCTCGAGGGCGAACACTGGTGGTTCTGCGCGCGCCGCCGGATTCTGAAATCGGTCATCGCCAGGTTCGCACCGCAAAAAAAGCTCCTCCGCATCCTTGAGGCGGGTTGTGGCACCGGTGGCAATTTGCGCATGCTGTCCGAATTCGGTTCGCTTGATGCCTTTGAGCTGGACGATGAAGCCCGCGACATTGCTCGCCGCAAATTATCCATCGACGTGAAAAGCGGCATGCTGCCCGATGGAATTCCCTTTAAGCCGGGCTCCTTTGACATCGTCGTAGCCTTTGATGTGATCGAGCATGTGGAGCGCGATGTGGAGAGCCTTGCGAGTCTGTGCGGGCAATTGGCTCCTGGTGGCCGCCTGATGATGACCGTTCCGGCCTTGCCCTGGCTGTGGAGCCAGCATGACGTGACCCACCACCACTTTCGCCGCTATACGCGCGGCCATCTCGATGCCACCTTGCGTCGTGCCGGTCTCGAGCCCGTCCGTATCAGCTATTTCAACACGCTGCTGTTTCCCGCGATCGCCGTGGTGCGGCTGTTCAAGAAGGCGCTCGGCCTGATGGAAGAGGGCGACGACAGCATGCCATCGACCTTCATGAACGGTGTCCTCAAGAAAATCTTCGGGTTTGAAAGCAATTTCGTTGGCCGAATTCCCATGCCCATAGGTGTTTCCCTTCTCGCCGTGGCCCAACGCGCCACATGAATGGGCTTCTCCAGCAAGCGGCGAAATTTGCCACCGTTGGTGGTGGCGCCACGCTTGTCCACGTGTTGGCGGCCTTGACCCTCAATAGCCTTGCGCATGTTGCGCCGCTCCGTGCCAATTTTCTGGCCTTCCTTGTGGCCTCCTGTGTTTCCTACATGGGCAACTGGTTCTGGACCTTTGATGGATCGAGCCGTCATGTTTTCTCACTTCCGCGTTTCGCTGCGCTGTCACTGAGCTGCTTCGCGTTAAACCAGGCCATCGTCTATTGCATTGTGGAACGGCTGGCGCAGCCATTCTGGCTCGCGATGGTTCCGGTTGTCGCTATCGTGCCGGCCTTCGGTTTCTGGCTGAGTAAAACCCAGGTCTTTCTGCCAAGGCCTTACGGGTCGTGATGACACTCGAAAGGGCATTTCGCCCTGCCGCTTTCCTGATCGTTATCGCGATCCTTTTCGCCTGCCAGATAGCCATTCGGCTGGACTCCGATCTGAATCACGACACGGCGTGGTTCCTTTACGTTGCCCAAGGCCTGCTTGATGGTGGCGAACTCTATCGGGATTTCGTGGAAGTGAATCCGCCGCTTGCCGTATGGCTGACGGTGCCGGTGGTGATGTTGAGCCGCGCCACAGGCCTTGCACCGATCGAAGCACTCTATGGTGCGTTTTTCGTATTAACGGCCATGAGTCTGCTATTGGTCCGGCGCTACTTCGCTATGATCCGCGACGTACCAGATTGGGCAAAACGGCTCGTATTGATTCTGTTGGGGGCGGCCTTTTTGTTCATTCCGGGACCGTCATTTGGCCAGCGCGAACATCTGCTGGCCCTGTGGTTCATGCCCTGGGTCCTCCTGCGTGCCGCGCGCACGCAGGGTGCACAAACTTCCCTAGCCGAATCTGTTTTCGTTGGCCTGCTTGGAGCCGCTGCCATCTGTCTGAAGCCCCATGCAATACTGGCGCCACTTGCACTCGAAGCGCTTGTTCTCTTGCGCAGCCGGAATTTGCGCACGGTGTTTGCGCCTGAGAACCTTGCGGCTGTCATCTTTGCCGTCGCCTACGGTGCTGCCATTGTGATCTGGTGCCCGCTTTTTCTGGCGGAGATGGTGCAATTCGGGGTTGCCGCCTATGTTCCCTATTACGGATTTGATGTTGCGGTGATCCTGCAACGTGGTGTCCGGCCCGCATTGACCTTGGTTCTTGCCCTTGTACTCCTGCGCACGGCAAGGGGACCGATGCGGGAGCTTTCGGGCCTTGCGTTCGCCGCCGCCGCCGGATTTCTCGCCGCTTATTTTCTCCAGGCCAAAGGTTTTTACTATCAGATCATGCCGGCGCAGATATTTGCCGCGGCCGGTGGCATCTTTGCGCTCGCCGGAATCCTGGGAAGAGACAGTACCGGTGAGGCAAGAAAATCTCCGCTCGTGCCGGCGATAATTGCGACCGCTATTGCATTGCTCAGCTTTTCATCTCAGGCCTATGTTGGTTCTGCCTTTAATCAGGCCATCACGCAGTATCGTCCCGGCGCAAAATCCTTCTTCATTGCTTCGACAAATGTGTTCAATGGCTTTCCACTTGCCGTCCGCGAGAACCTTATCTGGGGCTCGCGCTTTCCCACACTCTGGTTGGCGCCCTACGTCGCCGACAGATGGCATGATGGTCCGTTGCCGACCGACCCGATCATTGCCTATGCACTGGAAACAGTCGTGACGGACTTGAAGAAGTTTCACCCCGATGTGGTTTTCATCAATCAGAGCACGACGCAGGATTACATAATGAGCGGAACTTTCGACTATCTGAAATTCATGGGACAGGATCCCAGATTTGAGGCGATCTGGAGTACCTATGAATTGCGCGGGAAGGCGGGGAAATTTGCCGTCTATGTGGCCAAAGCCCATTGAGGTGTTTACGGAAAGGGCTCAAATAAAAACGGCCCCACACTTGTGGGGCCGCTGAATAGTCAACCGAAAAAAATTAGATGCTTTCTTTAACTTCCTTGGCAGCGCGGAAAGCCAGCTTCTTCGAAGCCTTGATCTTGATTTGCTCGCCGGTTGCCGGATTACGGCCAAGACGGGCTGGGCGCTTCCTGACCTGGAAAATCCCAAGTCCGGTGACGCGAACCTTGTTGCCCTTCTTGAGGTGCTTCACGAGGAGGTCGACAAAGTCAGCCAGCAATTCGCCGGCAAGCTTTTTTGACATCTCATGTTTTTCGGAAAGTTCTGCTGCCATTTTGGACAGAGGAACCGTCAGTATTTTTTCGTCAGCCATGTTTCATCTCCGTTTGCCGAATCGGCGCTGAGGAAGCTAGCCCTTTCGCCGAGTCGTGAAAACCCTTATTTTTAGGGGCTATTTTCAATTTGAGTCGAAATAAGGCTTATAAAATGGCCATTAACAATTCGCTGGCTCAAATTGCTAGAAAAAAACTAATAATTACAGTTAGTTAGAGACGTGATGGCGAAGGTACTCAGGATGCGGATGGGCCACTGGTTCCTTCGGCTTGAAAAAATATCTGCGGAAAATTTCGCGGTAACCATGCATCAGATAACCATGGTTCTTTTGCAAAAGCTCTTCGCGCTCCGCCCGGTAATAGGCGGGAAGCTTGTACCACGCCATGCGCGGTTTCAGGTGATGGGGGAGATGCAAATTATTATTGAGGAACATCAGCGACAGCAGCGGCGATGATTCAACAACGATGGTGCGCTCGCCCAAATCCGCCACCGCCTGATGCTCGCAGAAAGAACGCACCAGGGAAAATGCAATGCCGGGCCAGGCAAATATCACGAGATAGGCCCACACCGGAATGCCGCAAACATAAACCGCATAGAAAAGCGTGATGGCGCAGGCGGGAATATGCCAGGCCCAGGCTTTGGCAATTCCCATGTCGCCTTTTGCGATGGCCAGAACTTCGGAAGACCAGAAGCGTATGGTTCCAATGATAGGACCAAGAATCATGCGGCCAGCCAGCGTATTATTGATAGTGTAGAGTTGCTTCAGCGGCGCAGGCAGCTTCGCCCAATCATCAGGCAGAAGATAATAGGACTCCGGATCGAGTGTCGGGTCGGTCAGGTTTTCATCATTGTGGTGAATGAGATGCAGCTTGCGGTAACGCCGGTAGGGAAACCATAAGTTGAAATTGACCGCCACCATCAGTTCATTCAGAGCCGCATTGCGCGTGGGATGTCCGTGCAGGGCCTCGTGTTGCAAGGAACCATGCAAGGCAATGAGATAACCAGCAAGCGGGATAATCACCCAGAAGGGCAGGGCGTAGTAGAACCACATCAAGGTCGCAAACCCACAATAGGTCAAAACAATCAGGATGACCGTGGGCCATTCGATTTGCGTTGGCTTGGAGGTGGCGATTTCTGTTGGTGTTTGCATGAGTCTGAATTATTTGGCTTCTTAGGGTTTCGCAAGAGCATAGGAATTTCACCCCCATGATAGCATCACTTCCCATGTATGATTGGCCGGAAGTTCACGATGCGACTGAGGCATGGTGGCGCGGACTTTCGCGGCATCTCGGCGTGGCCGTTGAGCTTGACCGAAATCCCGACCATTTCGCCGCCTGGCGACGGGATGATCTCTTCTTCAGCCAGACCTGCGGCTATCCTTTTACCCATAAATTCAAGGGCTTGCTGAAATATGTGGCTACACCGCATTATGCCGTGCCGGGCTGCGAAAGGGCTACCTATTGCAGCTTCATTTTCGCCCGCGTTGACCAGCCATTGGATTCTTTCCGGGGCGGGATTGCCGTGGTGAATAATCCGGACTCAATGTCTGGCATGCTGGCGCTGAAACTGGCTTTCGCGCCATTTGCCAGGGAGGGCAGATTTTTTGCAAGCGCCATTGAAAGCGGCAGCCATGTCAATTCCATGATTGCAGTGCGCGATGGCCTGGCCGATGTCTGCGCCATAGATGCGGTGTGTGTGGCCATGGCCAGGCGCTACCGGCCTGACTATCTGGAAGGTCTGGTTGAGATCGCGCGCTCGCCTTCAGTTCCATCGCTTCCCTACGTCACGCGCAGTGGCAACATTGATGTCATGCGGGAAGCGCTGGTTCTAGCCTTTGCGGATTCGGAACTACAAGATTGTCGTGAGCAACTCTTTCTGAGCGGCCACTCCGTGCTTCGCCCAAATGCCTATGAGCGTATCACCGATCTTGAAAGTGAGATGCAAAGGGCTGGAGGGCTGGACCTTTTATGACCATTGAACTTTACACCTGGAGTACGCCTAACGGCAGAAAGATTTCTATCGCGTTGGAAGAAATGGGTTTGAACTATTCGGTACACCCCATCAACATTGGCAAGGGAGAACAATTCGCTCCCGAATTCCTGAAGATATCGCCCAACAATAAAATTCCCGCTATCGTGGACACGGACGACGGAATTTCGGTTTTCGAATCCGGTGCCATTCTGATGTATCTCGCCGACAAGGTGGGCAAGTTTTACCCGCAGGATTTTGTAAAGCGTATCAAGGTCAATGAATGGCTGATGTGGCAAATGGGGAATTTCGGCCCCATGCTGGGCCGCGCCCATTCCTTCCTGCATTATAATCCGGGCAAGGCGCCCTTTGCCGAGGAGTGGTTCGCCAAGGAGGCCAAGCGGCTCTATGGCGTTCTCAATACACAGCTGGAAAAGTCCGAGTTCATGGCCGGTGACTATTCCATTGCCGACATTGCCACATTTCCCTGGGCGGCACGGCATGAATGGCAGCGCATTGATCTGAACGACTACACCCATGTGAAGCGCTGGTTTCTTGCCATCGCCGCAAGGCCCGCTGTGCAGAAGGGCTTTGGTGTGCCAGGTGCCACTGCCACCATACCCATGCCGAAGTAAGGGCTACTACCCAGCAAAGCCACCGGCTTGCAGGAAGGCGATTTCTGCCTCCGTTGATGTCCGGCCGAGAACCGTGTTGCGATGCGGAAACCTGCCGAAGCGGGCGATGATGTCCAAATGAAGCTGGGCGTAATAGACCATCTCGTGCAGCCCCATGTTTCCAAACAGCGCGACAGCACGGTGCTGCGCGTCGAGGTCTTCCGCATGCTCGAAGGGCATGATGAGCCATAGGGCCAGCGGCGGTATCAAAATCTGATGATACCCCCGGCTCACCGATGCCTTGGCCAGCGTCAAGGCCTTGGCATCTCCGGCAAAAGCCAGCGGGCTGCCCCGATGAATGTTGCGCGAGACCTGATCAAGCAGGATGACGAGCCCCAGAGCACCCTCCGGTGTTTCGCCCCAATGATCGAAGGCGCCAAGCCGGGCCTTTTGCATCGCGCCACCAAAACGCACGGCGAGCGCCCCATCAAAGGCGGCATCCTTGTTAAACCACCGCTCAGGCCCCGACAGAGTCCAGAAATCCACAATGGTCTTGGCGTCCACGCTACTTTCTCGCTGGCATGATCTCATCGGCGGAGATGCGCGACTTCACGAACTCCTCGCGCATTTCGCAGTGGAGCGACAACGCATGGAGCTTGGGAAATTTATTCAGTGGAAAGGCCTCGGGCACACGCAGTTTAACATAGCCGATCATGCAGCCGATGGTGACATCCGCTTGGCTCATGTGCAAATCAGAATACCATGGTGTGCCGCAGTTCTTCTCCAATTCTGTCAGGCCGGCCTTCAACTGATCCAGACAACGCTCTTCCCACTCCTCACTCAGCATTTTCTTCGGATGGAAATGGCGTTCATAGGTAACCGCACCCGCCTTTTCAGCCGTGCCTGCGGCGAGTGCCACGGCCTGCAAAATTTTGCGGCGCAACGGCCCGTGGCTGGGAATCAAGGCTCGCGCCGGACCTGCCAGTTCATCAAGATGATCAAGGATGGCCCAGGAGTCGATGAGGATTTCGCCAGACGCCAGTTCAAGGGAAGGAATGCGGATCAGCGGATTGATCTTCTGCATTTTCTTGGCCTGGGAAAACACCGAAATCGTGTTGCGCTCAAACGGCATGTGATAGTGATGCAGCGTCACCGCAACACGGCGCACAAAGGGCGAGTCATATTGACCAACTAAAATCATGGCCATACTATTGCGCAACTAAGCGAGACGGTCCATAACCTTTTGGCGTCCGATAAGTGGTAAAAGGGCTGCAAGTTCAGGGCCATGATCGAGCCCCGTGAGTGCCAAACGCAGCGGCATGAAAAGCTGTTTGCCTTTCCGGTCACTCGTTAGTTTCAAGGCATCCGTCCAGGTTTTCCAGGTGGTGGAATCCCATGGTTCGGGGGGAAGCGACTTTGCCGAATCGCTCACGAAACTGTGGTCCTCAGCGCTTACAACCGGATTAATTTTGCCTGTGATGATCTCATGCCAGACTTTTGCATCCGATAGCTTTTCAAGGTTCCCGCGAACCGCCAGCCAGAACGCTTCACTGCCATAGGCCAGCCTGTCTTTCACAGCATCCCAGGGCAGCATGTGCAGG
>CAZAMS010000143.1:0-5716 GCA_964486305.1 uncultured Aestuariivirga sp. | reverse complement strand
TCACTAACTTCACATTTCATCGTCAGGTTTTCTGAAACGCATTTGTTTTCGCCTCTGAAACCATGACTCATTTTTGCCCGCGCTATGTTCGCGTCTGGCAAGGGAGATTCCTATGTTTTCGCTTAAATCAAACTTGTTCTTTTCCATGCTTGTTGAGGCAAAGGACTATGCCAAGAAGATCAATCTTCGGCGCAGTCAGCTGCCCAATTCTGAGGAATCACTTCGGGAACGGCATCGGATGCTGTCTGAACTACGGGCTGCGCGCGAACATGCGCAGCTCATGAACGTTCTGCATCGCAACCGGATTTTTTAGGCTGTGGTGAAAAGACTGTTGAAGGCCGCAAGCGGGGTGTTGGCGCCACAGACAATGACGCCAACACGCTCGTTCTTTACCGGCTTGTAGCGACCTGAAAAAAGGGCTGCGAAGGCTGCGGCACCACCGGGTTCGGTCACAATCTGCGCATTGGTCCAGAGATAACGCTGTGCGTTCATGATATCCTCGTCGTTAATGAGGGCAACGAGATCAACAAATTTTTGCGCGATTGGAAACATGAGAGGCCCGGCTGAACTTGCACCCAAACTGTCGGCGGCAAGGCCTGAAGGTTTGATGGTGATTGTATGGCCCGAGGCAAGTGCGGCGCTGAGGCAGTTGCAGGTCTCAGGTTCAACGCCAACGATCTTTGACGTCGATTGATACCAGCTGGCAATGCCGCCGATCAGTCCGCCGCCGCCAACGGCTACAAGAACAGTATCGAGATCCGGTGCCTGTTCCTCAAGTTCGCGGGCCAGTGTTCCCTGGCCCGCAAGAGTTGTCTCCATGTCATAGGCATGAATGTTCAGGGCGCCGCTTTCACGGACATAATCCTGGCAAAGCCCCACGGCTTCCTGATAATTGGCGCCCTCCTGCACAATGGTTGCGCCATAGCCCGCTATGCGGGCAATTTTTGCGGGAGAAGAAATGGTCGGCACGAAAATGCGAGCCTTGATGCCCAGAACCTTTGCCGCATAGGCAACGGCAGCCCCGTGGTTGCCGCCAGATGCCGCTGCAATGCCTGCCTTGGGAATTTTGGCGCCAACGAGATTGGTGAAGGCGCCTCGCGGCTTGAAGCTTCCGGTGTGCTGGAAAAGCTCAAGCTTGAGGCAAACGGGGTTTTCAATGCCCGGCACGGCGATATCCATGACCGGGGTTCTGCGAATGAAGGGTGCAATGCGTGTTGCTGCTTCAGTGATGGTGGCGCGATTGAGAGTCATGACGGGTTATGCAGGGCTCCGATGATATCGAGACAGGGAAGGCCTAGGCTTCGGGAAATAGCAGTCTCCAAAATGGCCGACGAAAGTTTCAGGGCCTCACTGGGTTCATAACGATTTAATCGCGCCGAGAGATAAAGCCCTGCCAGAAAATCTCCAGTGCCATGGGGCACGGATGATTTCATTGGACTGCTTGTTTCCGCATAGTCGCCATTGTTGATAGCAAGGGTTGCAAGTGTTTGGTGATCAATGGGAATGGAGGTCGCCAGCACTTCGATATCGGGAAGTCCTGCCGCGGCGATAAGCGCCTCTGCCTTGTTGGTAACGGACTTGTCTGTGAGCCACGCCAATTCGAAACGGTTGGGCGTGATGCAGGAGGCCAAGGGCAGCAGCTCATCCCGAATGGCATCTGCTACGTCCTTTGCCACATAAAGACTATTATCATCTCCCAGTACGGGATCGACCAAGACGTAGAGGGAATCGTTTTTCTGTTTCATCCGGCGAATGAAGGAAGCGGCAATCTGGATTTGATCTGCGCTTGCGAAATATCCCGTCATCACGCCAATGCAATTATCGAAGACACCAAGTCCATCCAGTGAATTCAGGATGGCTTCAAGTTCCTTGGCGGGCAATTTCACGCCGGAGGGCTTGGCGAGGCCCGGATGATTGGAAAGAATGATGGTCGGAACCTGCGATACGGTGAAGCCCGCAGCCTGAAGAGCCGGCACGGAGGCTGAATTGCCCACGGGGCCATAGGCCACTTGCGATGAAATGCTGAGAACCTGCCTGGGCATCAGATAACGTTTTTTTCAAACAGGGGTTCATTGCGTGCCACGCGGTCATAACCCAGGCGCGCGAGATCAATGGTGCGATAGGTGCCATGGACGATGAGTTCGGCGATGGCATTTCCCGCAGCGGGGCCTTGCTGAAGCCCGTGGCCAGAAAAGCCGCTGGCGAAATAAAAATTACCTATCTGTGGATGGGCTCCGATAACCGCATTCTGGTCCAGCGCATTGTAATCATACTGGCCGACCCAGGCATTGATGACCTTGATGGTTTCAAATTGCGGCACACGCTCGGCCAGCAGGGGCCAGATGCGTTCCTCGAACCAGGAATAGTCGACGTCCCAATTCATTTCCATGGGCTCTTCGTGTTCTTCCGGTGACAGGCCGCAGAGAAAATTGCGACCCTCGGGGCGGAAATAAATGCCGTTGGGCTCTACGGTCAGCGGAGCCCCATGCAGCGCTTCGCTGGCCTGGGGACAATCGAGCAAATAGACGTAACGCTTGCGGGGGCCTACGGGGAGCGCAATGTTCGCAAGACTTGCCACGTGACCTGCACCGGTTCCGGCGGCATTCACCAGGCTGGAACAGGACAGGGTTTCGCCATTTGACAGGGTGATGGAGATTATTTTGTCGCTCGAGTGGTTTACTGCAGACAGTTCATGGGGGATAATTTTGACGCCCATGGAAACCGCGGCCTTGCGCAAGAGCGTCATCAGGGAATAGGGATCAAGCCAGCCCTCCCCAGATAAACCGAAGCAGCCGCCGGCCACGCCATCGCCCATCAACCAGGAGAACCTCGCGGTGAGATCGTCTCCTTTGAGGATGATGTTGTCAGCCCCATTGGCAAGCTGAATACGGTGGTTTTCCTGCAATATGGGAAGGCCCTCTTCGGAGGCCATGATGAGATAGCCATTCTCGTGAAAGCTTACATCGGCATCGGGCCCAAACTCCTGCTTGAGATTGCGTATGAGCCTCAGGCCGAACTTGGAAAGCTCAATGTTTTCCGGCGTTGAGAATTGCTGCCGGAGGCCCCCCAGAGACCTGCCGGTGCAGCCGAATTGATAGGTCGTGTCTTTCTCGATGATGGAGACCGAGCCCGAAAAACCATGCTTTTTGATGTAATAGGCGGTGGCACTTCCAACAACGCCGCCGCCAATAATTGCGATATCTACATGTTCCATAGGAAGCAATGTGCCCAAACTAATTCCCGCTCACAAGAGCCTAGATCACAGTCACATTAGGTCGAATCGACCTAATGTGACAAACGTGATCGTCGATTCAATGTGAGCCGCGTGATCGGACGGTTAACCGGTGCCCACTTAACCTGATCACGCGCTCGCAAAACTTGGCTTCACTTATTTTATTTCAAAAGCTAAGTAAGAGTTGAGATGGGAAACCGGTCACCAATGCTTAAGACAAGTGCAGGCAATTTCTTCGAAGATTTCAACCTTGGGCAGAAAATTGTTCATGCAACACCGCGCACGATAACGACTGGCGATCAGGCGCTTTACACCGCACTTTATGGATCGCGCTTTGCGGTTCAGAGCTCCGATGAATTTGCTAGGGCGATTGGATATCCGAAATCTCCCATTGATGATTTTCTCGTGTTTAACGTCGTATTCGGCAAAACGGTGCCAGATATCTCGCTGAATGCCATTGCCAACCTTGGCTATGCGGAATGTGTGTTTTCCAATCCGGTTTATTCCGGTGATACGCTGACAGCCCGGTCTGAGGTCATCGGCCTCAAGGAAAATTCGAACGGAAAAACCGGTACGGTGTATGTGCGAAGCAAGGGGACCAATCAACATGGCAAGGAAGTCCTGAGCTTTGTGCGGTGGGTGATGGTGCGCAAGCGTGATGAGAGATCCGCGCCGCCTATGGCTCATGTGCCTGAGCTCCTGAAAGTTGCGAATGTCAAAATGGAACTCCCACGAGTGGATTTGGCGAAGTGGAATTTTGAATTTTCTGGTTCGCCTCACCGCTTTGATGACTATGCCATTGGTGAAAAGATTGATCATCTTGATGGCATGACGGTGGAGGAAGCCGAGCACCAGTTGGCCGCGCGGCTTTACCAGAACACGGCGAGGGTGCATTTCAATCAGTTTGCGGAAGCCAGCGGGCGGTTTGGCCGCCGCCTGATTTACGGTGGCCATGTCATTTCGCTGGCGCGGGCGCTTAGCTTCAATGGCTTGGCCAATGCGTTCCATATCGCTGGCATAAATGCGGGCCGTCACGTTGCTCCGCTTTTTGCGGGGGGAACCGTCTTCGCCTGGTCAGAAATTGTTGACAAGGCTGCGCATGACGATGTTGGCGCTTTGCGCATTGTCACGCGGGCCACGCGCGATTTGCCTTGCGATGATTTTCCGGTTGAAGATGGAACGCCGGAAAAACCTGGTGTCATTTTGGAATTGGATTACTGGGTTTTGGTCCCGCGTTAGACCGTGAGCAATCTCGTTTGAATGGAAATTCCCCTGTTTTCCTTCGCCCCGGCGGGGAGAAGGAGGGGCCCGCCGCGGAGCGCGGTGGGAGGATGAGGGGGAACAGGGGATTCAATTGCGAAACCTGCTCCCCCTCACCTTCCCAACACTTGCGTGTTGGGCCCCTTCCTCTCCCCCAAGGGGCGAGGAAAAGTAGAAACCATCGGTGCGCACAAAGATGATCAGGCTCTAAACCGCACCGGAATCCATGAGATAAAGCAGGAGAGATACTGAAATGGCCGCAAGGGCCGTTCCTACGGCAACGGCTCCTGATACGGCGGGCACCGATTCCTCATTGCGGTGGGCAAAGAGAAAAGCGTTGGCGCCGGTTGGCATGGCCGCCAGCAATAGCGCAATTTTGGCCCACAGGGGCGGCACGGAAATGATGTAGTAAAGGGCGAGAAAGACCAGGATGGGCATGAGCAGCATTTTCATGGCGATGAGGACAGTCATGCCGCTCCATTGGCCTCGCAGGGAATAGGTGGTGAGTGAGAGGCCAAGGGCGAAGAGGGCGGTGGGAATGCTGGCATCGGACAGCATGGAGAGCATGCGATCAGCCACGGGGTGAAGCCCAAGTCCGGTGAGCCGCCATATCGCTGCGGCAGCAAGGGCCAGTACGATGGCGTTGCCGGCGAGACTCCAGAAAAGTTCACGGCCAAACCGCCGATATGAAATCGTTGAGCTGTGGCGGGCAAGTTCGCGCTGGAGGGTTGCCGCAAACCAGAGAATGGGCACATGAATGGAGAGAATAAGGCCTAAGGGTACGGCGGCGTCCTCGCCATAGTGGGCCAGAGCCAGCGGCGTTCCCAAAAGTGCCACGTTGCCAAAGCCTGCGGCCATGGCCGCCGCAGCGCCGCCCGAGGCGGAGAGGCTCTCAAATTTTTGCGAAATGAGAGTTGTCAGAATCCAGGTGATCGCAAGGCCGCCGAAGAATGCGATCCACAGGCCGATGGGCGTTGCCTCCTGCGGCTTCATCAGGGCGACGGTGCGAAACAGAAGGGCTGGAATGGCCAGCATGAAGACGAACTGGGTGAGGCCCCTGGCGGTTGCGGCGTCAACGAGTTTCAGTCGCGCAAAGACAAAGCCCAAAACAATGAGACCAAAGACGGGCAGAACGGTGCTGGGGATCGACTCCAAGTCTTACATCAAAGCCAGGGCTGGGCCGTTGCCTGTTTCCTTTCAAAGGCGTCGATAGAGGAAACTTTT
>CAZAMS010000142.1:0-4947 GCA_964486305.1 uncultured Aestuariivirga sp. | reverse complement strand
GGCCTGTCCCAAGGGATTAAACCCTGCAAAAGCAATCGCCGAAATTAAGAAAATGATGGTGGAGCGTCGGGTTTAGACGAATTTCCCATTGTTGGAAATGTACTGCGATGCAATAACAGTTATAGCCAGCCTCGAAATTTCAGCGCAGGAAAGCCAGAATGACCGCCACCTCCCTCGACAGTTTCAAATCTCGCAAAACCCTCAAGGTAGGTTCCAAGAGCTACACCTATTTCAGCCTCAAGGCGGCCGAGAAGAACGGACTCAAGGGCATTTCAAAGCTTCCCTATTCGCTAAAAGTTTTGCTGGAAAATTTGCTCAGGCATGAGGATGGGCGTTCTGTCACCAAAACCGATATCGAAGGCATTGCGGCGTGGCTTAAGAACCGCGGCAAGGACGAGATGGAAATCGCTTTCCGTCCGGCGCGCGTTCTGATGCAGGATTTCACTGGGGTTCCCGCCGTGGTTGATCTGGCTGCCATGCGCGATGCGATGAAGGCGCTGGGAAAGAATCCAACGAAGATCAATCCGCTGGCACCTGTCGATCTGGTGATCGACCATTCGGTGATGGTGGATTATTTTGCCTCAACCGGCGCGTTCAAGAAAAACGTCGAGATGGAATATGGCCGGAATGGCGAGCGTTACACCTTCCTGAAATGGGGGCAGGGGGCGTTTGACAATTTCCGCGTGGTGCCGCCGGGCACCGGTATCTGCCATCAGGTCAATCTGGAATATCTTGCCAAAACGGTGTGGACGCGAACGGACAAGGTGAAGGGCAAGACGGTAACCACGGCCTATCCAGATACGCTAGTGGGAACCGACAGCCACACCACCATGATCAATGGCCTCGCGGTTCTGGGCTGGGGGGTTGGCGGCATCGAGGCGGAAGCGGCCATGCTGGGCCAGCCGATTTCCATGCTTATTCCGGAAGTCATCGGCTTCAAGCTTGACGGCAGATTGCCGGAAGGAACGACGGCAACCGATCTCGTTCTGACGGTCACACAGATGCTGCGCAAGAAAGGCGTGGTTGGAAAATTTGTTGAGTTCTTTGGGCCGGGGCTAGGCACCCTGGCGCTGGAAGACATGGCAACCATTGCCAACATGGCGCCGGAATATGGCGCCACCTGCGGTTTCTTCCCGGTGAATGCGGAAACGATTTCCTACCTCAGGGGCACGGCGCGGCCAGCCGCCCAGATCGCACTGGTTGAAAAATATGCCAAGGCGCAGGACATGTTCTGGACGCCGAAGGCGCTTGATCCGGATTTCACCGATACGCTGTCGCTTGATCTTGCAACTGTTGTTCCTTCGATGGCGGGACCAAAGCGCCCGCAGGACAAGGTGACGCTGACGGATTCAGCTTCGGGCTTTGCCGCGGTCATGGCGGATGAATTCAAGAGGGCTGAACAACTCGGTCTGCGCTACAAGGTCGAGAATGCGAATTTCGATGTGGGCCATGGTGACGTGGTGATTGCCGCGATCACCTCATGCACTAACACCTCCAATCCTTCCGTGATGATCGGGGCGGGATTGCTGGCGCGCAATGCGCAGAAGAAGGGCCTTACGGTAAAGCCATGGGTCAAGACTTCGCTGGCACCGGGAAGCCAGGTCGTCACTGAATACCTGAAGTCATCGGGCCTGCAGAAGGATTTGGACAAGCTCGGATTTGATCTCGTCGGCTATGGCTGCACGACCTGTATAGGCAACTCAGGTCCCCTGCCTGAAAATATTTCCGATTCGATCAGGAAGAATGATCTGGTGGCTGCTGCTGTTCTTTCCGGCAACCGCAATTTCGAAGGCCGGGTGAATCCGGATGTGCGGGCGAACTATCTGGCTTCGCCGCCATTGGTTGTGGCCTATGCGCTGGCTGGTTCGCTCAATGTGAACCTCACCACCGATCCGCTGGGCCATGACAGACGCGGCAAGCCGGTTTATCTCAAGGACATCTGGCCAAACGCGAAGGATGTGGCGGATTTTGTGCGCAAGAACGTGACCCGCAAGGCTTTTGCCAAGCGCTACAAGGATGTGTTCAAGGGCGATGCGGCCTGGCGCAAGATCAAGGTCACCAAGGGCCTTACCTACGCCTGGGACGAGAAAAGCACCTATGTGGCGAGCCCGCCCTATTTCACGGGCATGAGCATGACACCGGCACCGGTGACTAACGTTTCAGGGGCGCGGGTGCTGGGCCTGTTTCTCGACTCGATCACCACGGACCATATTTCGCCGGCTGGCGATATCAAGGCGACGTCTCCCGCGGGCCAGTATTTGAGCGCCCACGGGGTTCAGAAAGTTGATTTCAATTCCTACGGCGCAAGGCGCGGCCACCATGAAGTGATGATGCGCGGCACGTTCGCCAATATCCGCATCAAGAATCAGATGGTGCCGGGGGTTGAAGGCGGTTTCACGAAACATTATCCCTCGATGGAGCAAATGCCGATCTATGATGCGGCGATGAAGTATCAATCCACGGGAACCCCGCTGGTGGTCTTCGCCGGCAAGGAATATGGCACGGGATCTTCACGCGATTGGGCGGCGAAGGGCACGAAGCTTCTGGGCGTTCGCGCCGTGGTCGCACAGAGCTTTGAGCGCATTCACCGTTCCAATTTGATTGGCATGGGGGTTGTTCCCCTGCAATTCAAGGACGGTGAAAGCTGGCAGGTTTTTGACCTGCGCGGTGACGAGAGCGTTACAATCAGCGGTTTGGCGGAAGGCCTGAAGCCGCGATCACAGCTGTCGCTTGAGATTCAACGGGCCGATGGCTCGGCGCTTGTGGTGTCGGTTCTGTGCCGGATCGATACGCTGGACGAGCTCGACTACTTCATGAACGGGGGCATCATGCCCTATGTGCTGCGCAATCTCGCCAACGCGGCTTAAATCCTATTGGAACAATTGGCCCCTCATCCCCGTTACAGATGGTTGCGTTAACAAGGAGTACGATGATGAGCTATGTTGATGGATTTGTCGTTCCCGTTCCCAAGAACAAACTGGCAGTCTACCGCAAGCTGGCGAGCAAGGGCGGAAAGACCTGGATGAAGTATGGTGCCCTTTCCTATGTGGAAACGGTTGCCGATGACGTGAAACCCGGAAAGTCCACCTCATTTCCGCAAAGCGTCAAGCTGAAAGATGGCGAGGTCGTGGTTATTTCCTGGATCACCTACAGGTCCCGCAAACACCGGGATCAGGTGAATGCAAAAGTCATGAAGGACCCTTACATGGCCAACTTTGACCCCAAGACCGCTCCCTTCGATGCCAAGCGTATGTTCTATGGCGGCTTTAAGCAATTGGTAGCCATGCAGGCCTGATAAAGGTCAACAAACTTGTGATGGGGCCTCACTGGCTCGTGAGTGGCTAAAAGAGGTTTTTGGCGTTACCTTTGAAGCATGACTCACGCACTCACCCGTCGAAATGCCCTGACCCTTAGTGCGGCTGCCATGTTTGCTAGGCCTGGCTTTGCGGCGGCCCAGCGGCCCGTTATTGTCGAATTGTTTACCAGTCAGGGCTGCTCGTCCTGCCCGCCGGCGGATGCGTTTTTGGAAACACTCAAGAGCAAGCCCGGTATTGTGGCGCTTTCCTACCATGTGGATTACTGGGACTATCTGGGCTGGCGCGATACGCTGGGAAGCCCGGATTATTCGCAGCGCCAGTATGATTATGCGAAATCGCGTGGCGACATGAATGTCTATACGCCACAAATAATCATCAATGGCGGGACTCATTTTGTTGGAAGCCAGACGTCAAAGGTTTCTGCGGGCATCGCCGAGGCGCACACTTCCAATGGGGCGCCATGGGTTGATATCACGATGTCGGAAAACAAGACGGACATCATGATCGACATCGCGGCAGGCGCACCCACACAGAAAGCGACCCTATGGCTCATGGCATTTGCACCTTCCATTTCCACTGAAATTAAGAAGGGCGAGAACGCCGGGAAAACCATTGCCTATCACAATGTGGTCCGCAAGATGGTGCCAGCCGGCATGTGGCATGGCGAGGCTGCGAAAATTGTGCTGCCCAGGGAGAGCGTGATCCCTGAGTATAGCAAGGGCTGGGTGGCGCTGTTGCAGGATGGCAAGGTGGGGCCAATCATCGGCGCTGCCACCGGGGGCGTTGCAACAAGCAGCACCTGATTATTTTGCTATCTTGAATTTCAAATGGGTGATGTGGGGCGAATTGACCGCGCGGTCGCAGGTAAGTTCGATAGGCGCGGTGCCGAAGTGTTCAAACAGGCGAATGCCGCTTCCCAGCAGGACAGGAACAAGCTGGATATAAATTTCATCCGCAAGCCCTTCCTTCATTAATTGCTGTGCCACATTTGCCCCCATGACAATGATGACTTTCCCGTCAGCGGCGGCCTTGGCCTGCTTCACCGCGCTGCCAATGCCATCGCTCACAAAAGTGAACGCGGCACTTTTCATCTCTTCCTTGTCGCGCTTCTCGTGGGTTACGACAAAACTCGGCACGGGGTAGGGCGTGTCATTCCAATGCTGAAGGCCCACGTCAAAGGTCCGCTTTCCCAATATGACGGCGCCAACCTTTGCCAAGAGCTCCCTCGCCATTCCCAAATCAATGCTGCTTTCCGTGCCGCCGTGGAACATCCACTTGTGGAGCCTATCGCCACCCACTCCCATGGCATGGTCCACGCTGACATCCGGCCCGGCAATGAATCCGTCCAGCGACATTGAAAACGCCAAAACAACTTTCCCCAAGCCTGTCTCCTGAATAAATTTCTAAAATTATTGCACCATGTTGGCATTGAGACCAGATGAAACTTGCGACGGGCAGCGTTACGTGTGGCGGGCATGCGCTCCCCCACTCTGTCATGTATGGACGGCCTCGACTTTGCAAGGTGCTTTTGGCTTGGATGGGGCGAAGAGAGGAGCGGTCATGTATACGGCCTCCGATTGCAGGTTTTATCTGCGGGCCAAGATGTGTTCCGCACGGCAGGTTCCGATCA
>CAZAMS010000141.1:0-3641 GCA_964486305.1 uncultured Aestuariivirga sp. | reverse complement strand
TTAAGGAAATACCCATGACCAAGACACTCGATACGGTGGAAGAAGCAATCAGGGCTGTGACCAATGGTGAATTGGTTGTGGTGGTTGATGACGATGACCGGGAAAATGAGGGCGACCTCATCGGGGCTGCCGCCAAGATTACGCCGGAGCAGATGGCTTTTATGGTGCGGCACACGTCCGGCATCGTCTGTACGCCCATGCCCGCTGAAGAAGCGCGGCGGCTGAAGCTTGATCCCATGGTGGCGCTGAATGACGCGCCGATGGGAACGGCCTTCACGGTGACGATCGATTACAAGGACGGCCTGACCACCGGCATTTCGGCCAAGGAGCGCTGCGCCACGGTGCATGCGCTGGCCAACAAGAATGTGCAGGCGGAAGATTTTGTCAGGCCAGGGCATATATTTCCGCTGGTGGCGAAATCCGGCGGGGTTCTGATGCGTTCCGGCCATACGGAGGCGGCGGTTGATCTGGCGCGGCTTGCGGGCTTCACGCCAGCGGTTGGCGTGATCTGCGAACTGGTGAATGACGATGGCACGGTGAAGCGGGGGCCGCAGGTGCTGGCCTTTGCGCGCGAGCATGGCCTCAAGATTATTTCGGTCGCGGATCTCATTGCTTACCGGCAACTGCGCGAGCGGCTGGTGGAACAGACGGCAAAATTTGCGGTGGAGACAAAAATTGGCACGGCGCAGGGCTTTTCCTATGCGACGCCGTTTGATGCGGTGGAACAATTGGCGCTGGTCTATGGCGATATTTCCGGCGGCAAGAATATTCCCGTGCGCCTGCACCGGGAAAATGTTCTGGAAGATGTGTTCGGCAACCGCGATACGCTGGAAGCGGTGTTTGATATTTTCAAGCGCGAGGGCAAGGGCATTCTGGTTTATTTGCAGGAAGGGACCACAGGCGTTCCGGCGAGCCAGCTTTCGGGCGAAAAGTCGGCAAGCGCGGCAGCGCGGGCGCAGACCTGGCTGGATATCGGCCTCGGCGCACAAATCCTGCGCGATCTCAGTGTGCATTCGATAAGGCTGATCTCATCGAGCAACCGGCATTATGTGGGGCTTTCGGGTTTCGGGATCGAGATTGCCGAGACTATCAAGCTGGGGGAGTAGCGCACTGAATTTGATTACGCTAACAAATCACCATGCCCTCCTTGCGCCCAACGATTTATCCTCTTCCGCTGATCGGCTGGCGCGAGCGGGTGCATTTGCCCAAATTGGGACTGGGACCGTTGATAGCGAAGATTGATACGGGCGCCCGTTCTGCCGCGCTTCATGCGGAAGACATCATCATCAGAGGCAGCCATGTGAGATTTGCCATTCCGAACAATGGCAGGAAGCATCACTATGAACTGCCGATCAAGGGCCAGCGGCGGGTGAAGAGCACGAGCGGGCATAGCGAGATGCGCGCGGTGGTGGAAACCGATATCGCAATTGGGCTTTCAAAATTCACCGCCGAGATAACACTGACAAACCGTACCGACATGGGGGTTCCCATGCTTCTGGGCCGCGCCACAATCCGCGGAAAGTTCATCGTTCACCCCGGGAGCTCATTTCTCATTTCACGCACCAAACGGAAACTAAAATGAAAATTGCCCTGCTGACGCGCAATCCCAAACTCTTTTCACATCAGCGCCTGATGGAAACGGCCATTGCGCGGGGCCACGAAATTGTGCCGGTTGACTACCTGCGCTGCTACATGAACATTACGTCGCGGAAACCGGAATTGCGCTATCTCGGCGAGAAGCTCACGGGCTTTGATGCGGTGATCCCCAGGATTGCGGCATCTCATACCTTCTATGGTCTTGCCGTTTTGCGGCAATTTGAAATGATGGGGGTATACCCCCTGAATGAATCGGTTGCCATCGGACGCTCGCGTGACAAGCTGCGGAGTTTGCAGATTCTCTCGCGTGAAGGTGTGGGCATGCCGGTGACGGCTTTCGCGAAAGATACCTCGCGCACTCACGACGTTCTGGAAATTGTCGGCGGTGCGCCCGTGGTGATCAAGCTTCTTGAAGGCACGCAGGGCATCGGCGTGGTTCTGGCGGAAACGGAAAAATCGGCGAAGTCGGTGATCGATGCGTTCAATGGGGTTGATGTTGCCATTCTGGTGCAGGAGTTCATCAAGGAATCCGAGGGCAAGGATATCCGGGCTTTTGTGGTGGGAAGGCGCGTTGTGGCTACAATGGAGCGCTCCGGGGCCAAGGGAGATTTTCGCTCGAACCTGCATCGCGGTGGAAGTTCTGTTAAAGTGCAGCTTTCGCAACTCGAGAGGTCCACGGCGCTCAAGGCGGCGCGCGCCATGGGGCTGAATGTGGCGGGTGTTGATCTCCTGCGCTCAAAGCGCGGGCCCGTGGTGATGGAAGTGAATTCATCACCGGGGCTTGAGGGGATTGAGAAAACCACGGGCGTGGATGTGGCCAAATCCATTCTGGAATTTTTGGAAAAAAATGCGAAGCCCGGCAAGACGAAAACGCGGGGCGTGGGATGACACCGTTTAAGATCGGTGACTTCAAGATTGCGGCGGGCGCGCGGAAGACCGTCGAGTTGCCGATCAGCGTCTTGGCAAACCACACACCGATCAATCTGCCGATTCACGTGATTCATGGCACAAAGCCGGGGCCGGTTTTTTTTATTTCGAGTGCGGTTCACGGCGATGAAATTCTTGGTGTGGAAATTGTTCGGCGCGTTGTGAGCCATGGCGCCTTGAAAGAACTAGCGGGAACGCTTCTGGCTGTCCCAATCGTCAATACCTTCGGATTTCTCCATCACTCACGCTATATGCCAGACAGGCGCGATCTCAACCGCTCATTCCCGGGCTCTGACGGTGGTTCGCTCGCTTCGCTGCTGGCCGATCTCTTCATGAAGGAAGTGGTGCTCCGGTCGCAGTATGGCATTGACCTTCACTCCGCTGGTCTGCATCGCACGAACCTGCCGCAGATTCGCATTGCGCCTGACGAGCCTGAACTCCTGAAGCTTGCCAAGATATTCACGCCGCCGGTTATTCTGGTTTCCAAACTCAGGGATGGAACGCTGCGCCAATGCGCCAGGGACCATGGTGTCAAGGTTTTGCTTTATGAAGCGGGAGAGGCCTTGCGTTTCGATGAGGAGGCAATCGAGACAGGCGTTACAGGCATATTGCGCCTGCTGGCTTCCTTGAAGATGATTTCACTTGCGCCCCATACCGGCGTGAAACATCAAACTGCCATATCGCTTTCAAGCACCTGGCTGCGCGCGCCTGAAGGCGGCGTTTTGCGAAGTTCCCTGCCAACGGGTGTGCATGTGTCCAAGGGTGAGCGCGTCGGCGAAATTTCAAATCCTCTTGGGGATTCAAGTGTTTCCGTCGTTGCCGAAGATGATGGCATCATCATTGGCCGCACCAATCTTCCCATCGTCAATCGTGGTGACGCCCTGTTTCATGTGGCACGTTTGAAGAAATCCGAAATGGTGCAGACGCCACTTTTTGATGAGGACGAGATTATCTAACTTTCTAGCCCTCTCCCCTCGTGCAGGGCTGTCCGGGGAATTTCAGGCATAAGAGAACTCGAATTGGATAGCACCGTGACTTGCCGCTTTCTTTGCGGTGGAGGTTCCGGGAGGCTGATCGAGTCTGGCGAGCGGCCTGGTGGAAAAGGTGTTGCGTTTGAT
>CAZAMS010000140.1:0-13799 GCA_964486305.1 uncultured Aestuariivirga sp. | reverse complement strand
CCGGCTGCGAAGGTCGATGGAATAGGGCTTCGGCATGTTCGGCTCCTGATTGCGAATCAAAGCCGCCAGATTCCCTCATTGACAAGCCGTTGGGAACCCTTCCGATTCAATACGAGCGAAATCCGCTCTAAGAGGCAAGTTATATACCGCGTGAAGGTCCGGGCTGGCCCAGCACGAATCCCGTGCCATCGAGGCCATAGATATCGGGGCGGAAATTCACCCTGCCGTCTTCAGTTGCCCAGGCGGTGAGATACATGAAGCGCACGTCCGGCGGGTTTGCCACCGTTACGTCATAGCGTTCCTGGCTGGCGGTGATCATTTCGATTTCGGTGGCATCGATCCCGTCCTGGCCACCCAATATCCAATCGACAACGGTACTGACTTTATCAACGCGGACACAGCCTGAACTTTCAAAGCGCGCATTGACTTCGAACAGTTCGCGGTGCGGCGTGTCGTGCATATAGACCATGTGTTTATTGGCGAAGTTGATTTTCATGGTCGCCAGGGCATTGTTCTCGCCGGGTTCCTGGCGAAAAACATAACGGTCAGGCGCCGTGTTGATCCAATCAACTGTGTAGGGGTCGATTTCAGGACCGTCGATGCCATCAAAAATCCTGATGTTCATCTGTTCAAAAATCGTGGGGTCCTTGAGGAATTTCGGAACAAGGTCCTTCTGCACAATGGAAGCGGGGGCATTCCAGTAAGGGTTGAAATTGATATCGCTCACGACGCTCTTGAGCGACGGCGAAGGCCTTTCGCGTTTTCCAACAACAACGTTGTGGCGCGACCGGACCTTGCCATATTCAACGGTTTCAAGCTGGGCGGAGGGGATGTTCACCAGAATGTTGCGTTCGTGCAAATCCAGGGCATATTCGCCAACGCGGGGGTAGTTTTCACGCAATGTCTGAAGCCTGGCGCGGGCCGTGATGTTGAGTTCGGCGCGGGTGCGTTCATCGATCTTGCCGGACGGTGCAATGCCGTGACTGCTTTGGAAGGCCTGAAGTGCCCCTGTGATACTGTCGTCAAAAACGTCCGGTTTCTCAATCAGGAAGTCGTCGAAGGGCAGATAGCCTTCGGTCATCAGGCGCTGGCGCAGCGCCAGCACCAGATCGCTTTTCACGTCTTTTTCGAGCTTGCCCTTTCCGATGCTGGGCCAGCCGCCGCCGGCTACGATTTCCTCATACATCTGGATGGCGCCTTCAAGGGCGCGGATCGAACCCGAAGTGACCATGGCTGCTTCCTGGCGCTCAGCCAGGAATTCGGTTTTGGTTGCCAGTTTGCCGGCAACAGCCAAGCGAGGCGTTATGGAGGTGATCGAACCCGTATAAACGATTGATTGGGACCGCGCGACTGAGGCGGCAGCTGCCAGACCGACAGCACCGAGAATGGAACGACGCGTGAAACGTTGAGCAAACACCCCAGAACCCTACGACTTCGAGACCTATTGATAGAGAATCACTGATCCAGGTAAAAAGGCTATTAAAAAGTTGTGGCTTGATTAAGATAGTTCAATCACTTCCCTGCGATAGGGCAAGCCCAAAAAATCCGGCGGCGGGGAGCCAAATTCCTCGGCCAATTTGCGCCCGGAATGGACGGCAGCGGCTATGGTTCCGGGGCCAAAACAATCGCCAATGCGGGACAGGTTGGGAATTTTATCCACAGATGATTGATAGAGTTGATCCTTGACATTTCGAGCGGTCACCAGAATGACCGAACTTGCCTCCAGTTCGCGGGTGCGGCCGGTGAAAACACAGCCCAGCGTGGCATGATCGCCGGCAATGGCCTGAACCGCCGAATTAGCTTCTATCTTGACGTTGAGGCCCAGCAGTTTGGCTTGAATGGCGTGTTGTTCGAGGGAGGCCTTTGTGAAGGAGGAGGCCAGGTAGGAAGGGGTGACCAGCGTCACCTCGTAGGATTCCCGGCGCAGCAGTTCGGCGATCACGCCACCCATGTAATAATGGTCGTCATCATAAAGGACGACGTTTTTGCCCTTGGGTCTTTTGCCGTCCAAGATGTCGTCCGGGGTCAGGATATCTGCGACCGCATCGATTGGGATCGGCTTTGTATGGTGGCGGGCTGTGCCGTCTTTCCGCCAAGTTGAACCGGTGGCCATGACGATATGGTCAGCGCCAAATTCCGCCAACGTTTCGGCAGTCATTTCGCTTTCGAGATAGAGTTCCACATTGTGGAGCTTGTTGATTTGAAGCATACGCCAATCACGCACGCGGCCCCAGGCGGCAAGACCCGGCAGCTTGCATTCGCGCGCCACACGGCCACCGGCCTCACTTCCGGCATCGGCGAGCGTTACCTTGTGGCCGCGCTGGCCGAGTGCACGGGCCGCTTCGAGGCCAGCGGGACCTGCACCAACAATCAGTAAGTTTTTATTTTCTCCGGCGGGCCGGATGCGTTCGGGGTGCCAGCCGCGCCGCCATTCTTCTCCAATGGTGGGGTTTTGGGTGCAGCGGAAGAGCGACATGGTCAAGTCACCGGTCACGCAGATATTGCAGCCAATGCATTCACGGATATCTTCCAGGCGGCCTTCCTCAATCTTCTTCGGCAGGAAGGGATCGGCGATTGAGGGCCACGCCGCGCCGATCATGTCCATGATGCCCTGTTTGATTACCCGCACCATGGTGTCAGGCGAGGTGTAGCGGCCAACGCCGACGACGGGCTTGGTCGTGAGTTTTTTCACGCCCTTGATGTAAGGTTCCTGAAAGCCTTCCTCGGAGAACCGCGAGGACTGCGAATCCTTGTCCCAGCTTGACAGCGACAGGTCCCAGAGGTCCGGCAATTCCGCCATGAAACCAATGGCGTCTTCCACTTCGGCGGGTTCCAGGCCGTCGGCTCCGAGAAATTCATTCATGGCAATGCGAACCGGAACGGCACAGCGGTCTCCGACGGCTTCCTTGGTGTCCTCGATCACTTCACGCAGGAGGCGGGCGCGGTTTTCGAGCGAACCGCCATATTCGTCGCTCCGCATATTGGTGGCGCGCGAGAGGAACTGCTGGAAAATGCCAAGGCCGTGCCCGGCATAGACATAGACGAGATCATAACCGGCGGTGCGGGCGCGCAAGGCTGCGGCGCGGTGGGCGCGGCGGAGATTTTTGATGTCCTCCTTGTCCATGGTGCGGGCCTGGATCGGGCTGTTGACGGAACTGGAGGTCGGCATTCCCGTGGGGGCGATAGGAATTTCGCGCGACCAGAGATTTGAACAGGTATAGCCGGAATGGCAGAGTTCGATGCCCGCCAGCGAATTGTGTTCATGGATTCTTTCCGCAATGCGCGCATGCATGGGAATATCCTGATCGTTCCAAATACGCAGCTCTACGTAAGGTGTGACGTCGGCGGTCGGGTGAATCTCAGTCATTTCGGTGCAGACCACGGCCCAGCCGCCTTCGGCCTTCATGCCGCGCATGGCGGCGAGTGCCGAGGGGTCACGCCAGCCCATGCCATTGCAATGGGGAACCTGATAGAAGCGATTGCGCGCCACGACGGGTCCGATGCGAACCGGTTCAAACAGGATATCGTAGCGGGGGTCTCGGGCCATTGGGTTCCCTTTCAACAGGCCTTTGATTTTTAACAGCCTTTGGGCATAAGAACCAATACATGCGGCACGTCGCATGGGTTTTGCGACAGGAGTTGTTTTGGCAATGCAGGAACTTCCAAAATTTTCAGACGTTGAAGCTGCCGCCAAAAGGATCGCCCACGAGGCCGTTGTCACACCACTTTTGGAAAGCGCCAAGCTCAACGCGCTGGTTGGTGGGCGCATTTTTATCAAAGCTGAATGTTTGCAACGCACGGGTTCGTTCAAGTTTCGCGGTGCCTGGAATTGCATTTCAAAACTTGATCCCACGCGAAACAAGGGCGGCGTTGTGGCTTACTCTTCGGGAAATCATGCGCAAGGCGTTGCCGCAGCGGCGCAGCTTCGCGGCGTTTCCGCACTCATTGTCATGCCGGAGGACACTCCAGAAATTAAGAAGGCCAATACCAAGTCCTATGGCGCTGAAGTCGTTACCTATGATCGCGCCACCGAAAGCCGGGAAGAAATTGCAAATCTTTATGTTGTAGAACGTGGAGCAGTGCTTGTGCCACCGTTTGAGCATGCGGATATCATCGCGGGCCAAGGCACCTGTGGTCTTGAAATCATCAATGAAGCCCATGTGCGCAATGTTGAGCTTGATGATATGCTGGTCAATTGCAGCGGCGGCGGACTGACGGCTGGCATTGCGCTGGCCTTTTCGGAAAAATCTCCAAAGACAAAAGTGCATTCCGTGGAACCTGAAGGCTTTGATGACTACGCGCGCTCGTTGCGTTCGGGCGTTCGCGAGAAGAACACGAATGCTGCGGGTTCCATTTGTGATGCGCTGCTCACGCCACAACCCGGTGAAATGACCTTTGCGATGAATAAGGGGCGTTTGGCGGATGGCTATGTTGTTTCGGAAGCGGAAGTTCGCCGTGCCGTGCGCTTTGCCTTTGAAACACTCAAGCTGGTTGTTGAACCCGGAGGCGCGGTCGGATTGGCTGCGGTGCTCAGCGGGAAGATAAATGCAAAGGGCAAGAACATCGCCATTATTCTGTCTGGTGGCAACGTTGACGCGGGCTTGTTTGCTGATATTTTGTGGGAAGCTAGCGCGCTTTCCACTTGGGTGGAATCACCCAAGTGAAGAGAAATCGCGCCAGATTAACAATTTGGAGCATGTTGTTATCGGCAAAGTCATTCAACTTAACCGCAACATGCTCTAGGCTGCCGCTTCCGACTTGTTTTCTTCCATCAGCGGAATTTCAGCGGCTTCGCTGGCGGACCTGCGAATGATGACCACTCTCTGCTTGGGCTCGCTTGAAGGTGGTGGAGCGAAGCTTGCGGCGGGTTCGGGTGCTGCAGCAGGGGCTACCGGTTTTTCCGGTTCCACGGCTACTGGTTCTTCCAGTGTTTGGGAAGGTTGTACGCGCTGAATTTTAAGCTTTGCGCCTTTGGATTCGGCAGGTTGTGCAACTTCCGCCGTGGGAGCGCTTTTCACAACTGAAAGGCTTGGTGCCACGACAGCGGGTTCCACAAATATTTCCTCGTCCTGCTTGAAGAATTTGAGCTGCTCGGATTTCAGTGCTTGGGCAGGCTCAGCATTCTTGGGGGCTGGCAAGAAGCTATTATTTGTAACGGAATTTTCGAGTTTTTTAAGAATTTCGAGGATTGCGAGAGTTTCGGCTGAGCGCTGGCGCCGGGCATATTCCTCCAAAAACCAGCGGCCACGGGAGGTTTCCAGGACGGCGGCTTCCAGACTTTCGAAACTTTCGTTCCGGTAACCCTCAACTTGCACAGACATACACAAACTCCACTAACTCTCTCGCGTCCCGCAAAACATGCAGGTCCCACCGGCGCCAAGTATCGTGGAAAGTGGTGAAGTTTTGGTTTATTTAACTGTACTAGGAATCATGCCAGCACGAATTTTCGGCCTCCGTTTTTCAATCTTTTATGCTTTTCTCATGATTGGCACTGGCATGCAGTTGCCGTTTTTGCCCCTTTGGCTCCACGCCAAGGGGTTGACGGTGGCCGAAATCGCACTGGTTTTTGCCGGCATGACCGCCTGCCGCATTGTGGCGGTTCCGCTTGTTGCCATCATTGCGGACAAGTACCGCAACCGGCGCAATCTGATCATTCTTTGCGGCTTTGTTTCTTTCCTTGGCTACATGCTTTTGGCAATGGCCAGCGGGTTTTGGCAAATTCTCGCCATCAGCTTCTTCGCGTCGGTGTTTACGGCGCCGATTTCCACTCTCGCCGAGGGGTTCAGTGTTGATGGCAGTGCGGTGCATGGTCTTGATTACGGACGGTTGCGGCTCTGGGCCTCATGGAGCTTTTTGCTGGGAAACCTCGGGGGCGGGGCGCTGTTGCTTTATATCCCCATCACCTCGCTCATCTATCTCATTGCCGTGGCGCAAGGGGTTTCGGCCCTGGTGGCTTTCCTGCTTCCTCCCGATCCCGAACGGGAGCACCCGCGTCTTGAGTCTGAACAGCCTGCCAATTTCTCGCGCGCCGTCAGGCTTCTGATGCCTGGTGTTTTCGTGGTCTTTGTCGTGGCAGCCAGCCTGGGGCAGGCGAGCCATGCCATGCTTTACACCTTTGGCCCCGTACACTGGGACGCCCACGGGTATGACAAATTCACCATTGGCAGCTTCTGGGCCATTTCCATCATGGCGGAGGTCACATTGTTCGGTTTCTCCGGCGCCCTGGTCAAGCGGTTTGGACCGATCATGCTGATCACGGCGGGGATATCCGGCGGCGTCATCCGGTGGGTTTTCATGGCGCAGGATTTCGGCCTTGACGTTACCGCGGTTTTGCAGGCGTTCCATGCCATTTCATTTGCCATGGTTCACCTCGGCACCATGCATTACATTCATCAGACGGTTCCTGCGGGTTTGCGCAATTCAGCCCAAGGACTTTACGCGGCGATTTCGGGAGGGATTGCCTTGTCGGGAGGCATGTGGATTTCAGGCCTGCTCTATGGTGAGTTGCTTGGCAATACCTATTTGGTGATGGCGGCCATTTCACTCGTCGCCCTGAGCTTTGCGCTGGCCTTGAAGCGCATCAGCCCCACAACTCTGGCGGCGGCGGACACATAAGGCTGCCGTCAAAGGTAATGCCGGGATTGCGGTCACGGGCCAACAGCAGGGGGCCGTCGAGATCGATGACGTGCGCCGATTGAGCCACGAGCATGGCAGGCGCCATGGCAAGTGAGGTGGCCAGGATGCAGCCCACCATGATCTTAAAATTCATGTCCTTTGCCGCCTGAGCGAGTGCCAGTGCCTCCGTCAGCCCGCCAGTCTTGTCGAGCTTGATGTTGATGGCATCATATTTGCCGACGAGTTCATGCAGGTTGTTGCGGTCATGGGCGGACTCGTCGGCGCAAATGGGAACATCATGGGAGATGTGGCGCAACGCTTCGTCATCGGTCACCGGCAAGGGCTGCTCGACGAGTTCAACGCCTACCTCGGCGCAAGCTTTCAGAAGTACGGGAAGGGTGCTTGCAGTCCAACCTTCATTGGCATCAATGATGAGGCGGCTGGTGGGCGCTGCCTGACGAATGAGGCGCAAGCGCTCAACATCACCCTCGCGGCCCAGTTTCAATTTGAGAAGGGGGCGATGGGCCACTTCGGCGGCGGCCATTGCCATGGCTTCCGGCGTATCAAGGATCACGGTATAGGCGGTCACCATGGGGCGGGGTTGCTGAAGGAGCGCCAGTTGCCAGACAGGCTTTTGGGTGCGCTTTGCTTCCAGGTCCCACAGGGCGCAATCCAAGGCATTGCGCGCGGCGCGCGGTTTGACAAGGCCTGGAATATCGGCGTGCGAGAAACCTGTTTCTATTCTTGCGCGTGCTGCTTCAAGACTCGCGACGACGCCTTCGATCGTTTCATTGTAGCGGGGGTAGGGCACGCATTCGCCGCGGCCCTTGTAACCTTCGTCTTCAATTGTGACGACAACAACTTCCGCCGTCGTTTTGCTGCCGCGCGAGATCGTAAAGTTACCAGCGATGGGCCAGCTCTCATGGACGATTGAAAGAGCAATCATGTGCTGTGTCAGCTTGGCGAAATGCGGCCGCTGGCTTCTGCCAGCATTACGTAGATCTTGCCGGACTCCGACATGAGACAGGCTTCGACCATTTGATTGCCTTGCGGAGCTTCGGCTACGGTGTCAAGCAGGCGTTCGAAATGCTTGATATAGGCATCCACCTGATTGCGCACGGGCCTCTCATTCTCATAGCGCGTTGCGATGGTTCTTTGCAGGCGTTTGCCGCGGCCTTCGTAGAGGCGCTGGGTATAGACATGTTTCTCGTTCTTGCTGAAGCGCTTCTCAAGGTCTGCCGGCAGGCCATCCTCAAGCACATCCACAATGTCGCGAGCTACATTGTTCAGCTCCTGGGTGAGATTTTCAACTTCGCGAGGGACACCTTTGCTTTCCGCGGATTTATTGGCCTGCGGTTTGTCAAGGCTTTCCTGTGCGTTGTCGCGCCACGAGGTTGAAGCGCCCTTGTTTTCAAGCCGCTCCATGGCTTTTTTCAGGGCGCCAGACGTTCCAGATTGTGGAGCAAGGAACGTAGCGCCCTCAGATTTTCCCGGGCTGGGATCTCTCGTACTTCGCGCTGGTTGGTAGCCGGGGCCGGACAGATCGGCCATCCCGGTTTGGCGCTTGACCACGTCGGCCAGAGTATTCAATGCGGCAATCTGGTCGGCCACCACTTTTCGCATGGCATCGGCATTGGTTCGGGTTTCCTCGGGCAGGTCAACAATTGCCCGCTTGAGATCGCTGCGGGCACTGTCGATATCCTTGACCACCTGCTGGGCGGTCATGCGCATGTCCTGGGCCGTCTGCTGGAAGTCACTGGCGGTTGACGAGAGCATTTCGTTCATGGATGCCATGGCGCGCTCGTGCTGCTCGCGCAGCACGCGTGAGGCTTGCGTGATCTGTCCGCCCGAGCTTACCTCCATCTTGCGAATTTCCTGTTCGAGATTTCCGACAGCAACATTGGTCTGGTCAGCAATAATCCGGCTGATATCCTTGGCGCGGGCCTCGGCGGTGACCAATGAGTCCTCAATGAGAGTCATATAGCTCGTCATCACCGCGTCAATTTCCTGGGCGCGCTTGGCGGCGTCATCAATCAGGCCGTCGAGTGCAATCTTGCGGTTGAGCAGGACGTTTTCCATTTCACCATTGAACTTGTCGATGGATTTTTCCACCAGGACTGAAACATCCTCGAGCCGGTCGGAAATACGGCTGCCGGTCATTTCCAGTTTGCCGGTGAGCTGCATCGAAATGCTTTCCAGGCGATCATCGATGGATGATGCCGCGGTTGAAAGCTGGTCAGCCAGATAGGTGTTTGCCGTTTCAACATGCTTGGAGAACTTGCGGTGGGCCTCCGAAAGCTGGCTGTTGGTTGAGCTTGTAGCGTCATCGAATTCCTTGACTGCCTTGTCAATACGGCCAACGAGCAGGCCGGTTTCCTGCTCAAAGCGGCCGCTGATCTGCAAGGTGGTCTGGCCCAGGCCTTCCGAGAAGGCTTCGCTGGCCTTGCCAAGATCGGAGATCATCTGGCTGCTGGCGGTATCGAGGATTTCCGCAAACTTGGCGCCGGTGCCGGAAATGCGTCCGGAAATATCGCCGGTGACTTTTTCCAGGATTTCGGTTGCGATATCAAATCTCGTGCCAAGCTCGCGCGCGGTGGAGTCAATGCGGGTGAACATGGAGTTGCCCGCATTATGCAATTGTGCGGCAACCTCTGCTGAGGTCTTCTCCAAATTCTGGGTCATGAGAACATTGGCATCCTGCACCTGACGGGCCACGCGAACGGCCGTGTCGGCGAAGGTGCTGGTCACGTCAGTCGAGGTTTGATCCAATTGATCGCTCATCATCTTGGTATTGGCCGTAAACAGGGCCGTCAGTTCGGTTGAAGCCTGGTCAAGCTGAGAGCCGATCCGCGTTTCCGTGGATTCCAAGAGGTTATGAAGTTGCGTCGATGAGATTTCGAGTTTCTTGGTGAGATTTTCGGTAACGGTGGTGACTTTGCCGGTGATCGACAGGGACGTATCATCAAGGCGTCCAACGAGCTGCTGGGCCGTCTCGTCCATTTTTGAGGTGATCTGGCCGGACGTTTGCGTCAGGAAGGCAAACATGTCTTCGCGGGCGCCGCCAATTTTGTGGATGAATTCGCCCGATACGGCAATCATCTTGTCGGTCACGCTGCCGCTGGAACTCTCAATATTCTGGGCCAGGGCAATGCCCGAGTCCTGCATCTGGCGGGCGACGATGTCCGATGTTTCCTTGAGATGGGATGCAATAGTGCCGCTGGTATTGACCAACAGGTCATTGATGCTCGAACCGGTTGATTGCAGTTGAACGACAACGTCACCGAGCCTGCCGTTGATGTGGGTGCTCTGCTGGTCGATGGCATCAAACACGCGCAACGCATTATCTTCGATGGTTGTACCAAGCGCATTGGCGCGGCTATCGAGATTGCTATAGAGCTTTGAAGCGGTTTCCTCGATATGGCTGTTCACGTAGCTTGCCTGCTGGTCGAGGCGGTCGAACACACCGGTTGACGTTTCGTCGAGCTTCAAGTTGATCTGGGTGGCCTTCTGGCCGATTTCGCTGAAGAGGCGGTTGGTGGTTTCCTCCACCTTGCCCGCAAGGCCAGAACCTGCGGCATTCAATTGGGTGAAGAGCTGATTTGCGGTCTGGTCCAACCCGGTCAGGAACTGAGTGTTGGTGGTTGACAGGCGATCGGCCAATTTATGGGTTGCCTCGTCCATGCCGACAATAATTTGCGTGGAAGCCTGATCCAGATAACCTTTGAGGTCGCCGTGGGTGCGTGCAACCTTGTCCATATAGTCCTTGGCGACATCCTGCAGCCCTTGATCCACGCGGCTGCGGCTCTGTTCAATTTGCTGAGCCGCGTCGATGCCGGAGCGTTCAATGAGCGAGGCTACCTCGCTTGAAGTCGCTTTCAGGTGATAGGTGATATTTCCGCTGGAGCTTTGCACGACATCGGACATTTCGGCGGTGAGCTGCTTGATCTGGTCCATGCTTTGCACGAGCAGGTGCGAGACACTGCTTTCCATGCCTTGCACGTTCCTGCCAAAATTTGTGGTTTCAGCATTGAGGTGCCCGGCAGCGGATGACAGGGTTTGTATCTGGTCCTGCAGGTGCTGGGAAAAGGTCCGCAATTCGCCGACGAGCATGCCCGACATGCGTTCCATTTGAGACGTCTGTCCGCCGATTTCGTTGCCAGCGGTAACGGCGCGGGCGGATACTTCATCAATGGTGCGGGCAAGTTCGGTGGTTGAGCTTTTGAGACCCTGCTCAAACCTGACAAGCGTCGATTGGGCGCTGTTCACAACGCTATCAAGATTTTGCGTGTTGATTTCGAGGCGCGCCAGCAAGGGGGCTGATTCATTGCCAACCACCAAGCTCGCCTGATGCAGGGCGGAACGCTGGTTTTCCAGGCCGGTTACCAATGTGCGGATGCGGTCCTCATTGCCGCCGAAGGCGCGTTCGATGGCGGATATTTCCTTGTGAACGATCTCTTCCAGAACCGTGGCGCGCTGAACCGCATGTTCGACGCCGCCGACAAGAAGATCAACTTCCGAGCGTACCGCCTGGGCAATGGAGGTGAGACCTTCGGTTGCGATGTCCTGCGGCCTGATCAGGCGCATGGCAGATTGCATGAGAACTTCCGAAACCTGGCGCAGTTGCTGGGCGCGCCAGAGGAAATAGGCCATGATCCACATGATGCCGATGGGCAGGACAAGCAGGGAAATTGAGCGCACCATTTCGGCAACGGGCTGGCTCGAAAGTGTTGTTGAATAAATCATCGACCAGCCAAAAACCCACAGGAGGGTCAGCAGGCCGGCCACGTAAAAGGACGTATAGGACGGCTGGCGATGCAGCCTGGCCATCATCAGGCTGGTGCCGGGGTCATTTTCGTTGGCGGGGCGGCCGCGCAGGGGAGTTGCCTCCGGGTTAGGACTGCGCCGTGTCTCAGCTTGCCGGTCGGCAGCGCGCTTATCCCTACGACGGGAATCCACTGTATTACTTGCCATACGATTTACCCACATTCTTACTTAAAACTCCAACAGCCTTTCAGGCTGCCGGACAACGCTTGAGTTCATGGAAGAATCCGCCGTTTTGGTGCAGATTGGCCCCGTCCGTCCCTCTCGCCAAGACCCTCACCTTAACTCACTGGTAACCATGGTAGAACCCGTTCTGAGGTTTCGCGCAAGTTTAATTAAAGTTTTGGTTAAAATTATGGATCGAATTGAAACGATTCAGAAAACTGCCCATTTACGCTCCCGCCCTATAACTTTCCACAACTTTGGGCCACCTCAAGTGCCCCAAAATGAAGCAGGGACGGGTGTAGTGGCTCAGGCGGCGGAAAGCAAATCGAGGCGGACAACGGCTTCACAAGTGGTTTTTGACCGGGCGCACCTGGCGCAATACACCATGGACAGTCCGGAGCTTGAACGTGAGATCGTCGGCCTCTTCGTGGCTCAACTTCCCGCAATTCTGGAGCGATTGCTGAACGTCAGTTCGCGGGCCGATTGGCGCATCGCAACGCACACGTTGAAAGGCTCCGCCCTTGCTATTGGAGCTTATAAAATTGGAAATTTGGCCAGGAAACTGGAACCTATCAACGGCCTGGAACAGAGCGAAAAGCGCAAAAAATTGATTTCGGGGCTGGTCCGTGCCGTCAATGAATTTGACCAGATGGCACGACAACTTTACCCCTAGATCACGCGCCTGCTGGCTTGCCTTTCAATTCTTTATATCCTATGTAGCGTTCGGTAAAACGAACAAAAGTTAACGGGCGCGACATGGCGAAAATTACCTTCATCCAGCACAATGGCACGGAACAGACCGTCGAAGGCATTCCGGGCATGACAGTGATGGAGGCCGCGATCAAGAACATGGTGCCTGGCATTGATGCGGATTGTGGCGGGGCCTGTGCCTGCGCCACATGCCATGTTTATGTGGAAGCCGAATGGCTGGACAAAGTGGGCAAGCGCGCCGCCATGGAAGAGGATATGCTGGATTTTGCCTTTGATGTGCAGGATTCAAGCCGGCTGTCGTGCCAAATCAAGATCAGTGACGCGATCACTGGCTTGCGTGTCCGCGTTCCTGAAAAACAATTCTGACCTTACTGGAGTTTGAGATGTCCGACGTAATTTCCACCGATGCCGTGATCATTGGTGCTGGCCCTTGTGGCCTGTTTGCGATTTTTGAATTAGGCCTGCTCGACATCAAGTGCCATGTTATTGATATTCTCGACCGCGCCGGGGGGCAATGCGCCGAGCTTTATCCGGAAAAGCCGATCTATGATATTCCGGCCTTGCCGATTGTCACCGGTGCCGAGCTTACGCACCGTCTTCTGGAGCAGGCAAAGCCGTTTCATCCGCAATTTCACTTCAATCAAATGGTCACCGAGCTGATCAAGCATGGTGACAGTGATTTCGAATTGAAAACCGATGGCGGGATTACCTTCCGCTGCAAGATCGTGGTGGTTGCCGCTGGCGGTGGTTCATTCCAGCCGAAGAAGCCGCCCATTCCCGGCATTGACGCCTATGAAGGCAGTTCGGTTTTTTATTCCGTCAAGAAAATGGAGACCTTCCGCGGCAAGGACATTCTCATTGTTGGCGGCGGCGATTCGGCGCTGGACTGGACAAACAATCTTGCTCCTATCGCCAAGAACCTGACGCTTCTGCACCGGCGCGATGAATTCCGTGCGGCGCCTGATAGCGTCAAAAAAATGCGTGAGCTTGTGGCCGCCGGCAAAATGCAAATGAAGCTCGGTCAGGTGACTGGATTGGCGGGGGCTGACGGGATTTTGTCATCAGTCCAAGTCAAGGGCAATGATGGTGCGGCTTTTGATATTCAAGCCAATACGCTGCTGCCGTTTTTTGGTCTCACCATGAAGCTTGGCCCCGTTGCAAACTGGGGCCTCAATCTCAATGAAAATCTCATTCCCGTCGATACGGAGAAGTTTGAATCGTCAACACCCGGCATTTTTGCAATTGGCGACATCAATCACTACCCCGGCAAATTGAAACTCATCCTTTCAGGTTTCCACGAGGCGGCGCTGCTAGCGCAACAGGCTTTCCACTATATCAATCCGGGCAAGAGATTGCTGTTCCAATACACGACGTCGAGTACAAGTTTGCAAAAGAAACTCGGCGTGGCTTAAAGGGCGCAGAGCTAGAGCATGATGCGCCAAAGTTGACAGACTTTGGCGATAACATCATGCTCCAGATTATTGATT
>CAZAMS010000139.1:0-14035 GCA_964486305.1 uncultured Aestuariivirga sp. | reverse complement strand
ATGGAATGGTGAGCGATTTGTGCGCTTCGTGGGCGATTTTGATTTTTTCCAGAACATCAGCAGGGAAAGGAGACGATTTTTTTGATTTCAAATCCACATGTATCACGATGTTTTCCGTAACGCAGGCAAGCCAGCCTTCCTTCGCGTGGTGCATCATTTGAACATAGTGGAGACGTTTTGAATCAAAATCGAGAATTTGGGTGGCAATCCAAACCTCGTCCTGCGCGTTGAGTTCGCGCAGGTAACTGATGTGGGCCTCAAGCGTGAAGTAGGAGTTTCCGGTTTTCTTGACGTAGGCGGGGCCGAGGCCAACGAGGGTCAGGCCCACATCGGAATCCCGGTCAAACAGCACATTGTAACAGGCCATGTTGAAATGGCCGTTGTAGTCGATCCATTGGCTCTCAATGGCGTAATGCGCGCTTTTGATGGGGCTTGGAAAAACCATCGTAATTTTCTTCCCGTCTGCTAGTTTTGAGGCATGCTTACACGAGACCGGGCCAACAGCACAATTACCACCATTGCCGAGATCAGGGAGTTTCTGGGCGATAGGCTGTCAACGTCCATGGCGGTGCGCGAGCAGCATGGCAAGGACCAGACCTGGGCTGCCGGGGCGGCGCCTGACGCAGTGGCCTTCGTGCGAGATACATTAGAAGTGCAGAAGATCGTTACGATCTGCGCCAAACACCAGACGCCCATCATTGCCTATGGCACGGGCACATCGCTGGAAGGCCATATCACAGCGCCCTATGGCGGCATTACGGTTGACCTTTCGCAGATGAACAAGATTCTTGCGGTGAATGCGGCAGACCTTGATGTGCGGGTTGAGGCGGGCGTTACGCGCAAAGCCTTGAACACACATTTGCGTGATCAGGGCCTGTTCTTTCCCATTGATCCCGGCGCTGACGCAAGCCTTGGCGGCATGGCGGCAACGCGCGCCTCAGGCACCAATGCGGTGCGCTATGGCACCATGCGCGAGAATGTGATGGGCCTCACGGCCGTGATGGCCAATGGTGAAATCATCCGCACGGGAACGCGGGCGAAGAAATCATCGGCGGGCTATGACCTCACGCGGCTGCTGGTGGGCTCAGAGGGGACACTTGGTGTTATTACGGAAATAGGATTGAAGCTCTATGGCATTCCGGAAGCCATGACGGCGGGGGTTTGCGCTTTCCCTTCCGTTGAAGCGGCCTGTAATGCCACCATCGATACCATTCAACTCGGCATTCCGGTGGCGCGCATCGAGCTGGTGGACGAGGAGCACGTGAAGGCGCTCAATGCCTACTCAAAGCTCGACTTGAAAATCGCCCCGACGCTGTTTCTGGAATTTCACGGAACTGTTGCCTACGCCCGCGAGCAGATTGAAATGTTTCGGGAAATTGCCACGGGTTATGGCAGTGGCGCCTTCGAATGGGCGGAAAAAGAAGAGGACCGGCAGAAATTATGGCAGGCAAGGCATGATGCTTTCTGGGCGACGCGGGCCATTGCGCCGGGCAAGCAGGATGTGTTTGCAACCGATGTCTGCGTTCCCATTTCGCGCCTCGCTGAATGTGTGACGGTTACCCAGGATGATTTGCGCGCAAACAATCTCTATGGCCCCATCATCGGGCATGTGGGCGATGGCAATTTCCATGTGGTGTTGTTCTGTGATCCGCTGGACGAAGCGGAAGTGGCAAGGGTCAAAGGTTTTTACGAGCGCCTTATTCACCGTGCCATTGCCATGGAAGGCACCTGCACGGGCGAGCATGGGGTAGGAAGCGGCAAAATCAAATTCCTTGAAGCCGAACATGGCAAGGCGCTGGCTGTCATGCGGCAGGTCAAGCAGGCGCTGGACCCGCTCAACATCATGAACCCGGGCAAAATTCTTGCACTCTGAAAGTTTGGTCCTATTGTAACGAGCCATGAAGGTTTGGAAGTCACCGGTCTTTTATTTTGGGATTGTGCTTGTGCTGGCGGTGTTCAGCGCCATGCTCGCGCCCTTTGTGGTGGATTGGGGCAGCTACCGGGCAGGCCTTGAGGCCTATGGCGAAAAGCTCAGCGGGCGCAAGGTGGAGATCGCCGGCCCCATTGCAGTCCGGCTTTTCCCCTGGCCCAGGCTTACCGCCCAGGAAGTCCGCATTGCCAACCCGGAGGGGCAGCAGGACAAATGGTTTGCCGCCGCCGATCAAATTGTGGTGCGGATGAATCTTGGCGCCCTGCTCAATGGCGCCATTCAGGTTGAAAGCATCAATATCGACAGCCCGACTATCAAGCTCCGCCGCTTTTCCGATGGCAGGGGCAACTGGAATTTCGAGCCAGCCCAGAATATTCGTAACAGCCGCCTGCTTGATCAGGTGAAGCTGGATCAGATAACGATCAGCGGCGGCACCCTGCAACTGACCGATGACCGGCGCGCCAACCAGGCTGAAATCAAGAACGTGAACGCCACCTTCTCGGCGCTCAATCTGGCCGGCCCGTGGCGCAGCTTTGGCAACTTTGACTATGATGGGGTGCCCTTGGGGTTTACGGCAAACACCGGGGCATGGGTCAGCGATGAACCCTTGGGCCTGGGGATTCGCGTCTCCTCGCAGGAGAATTCCGGTTATTCCTATTTCCTTGATGGCAAGAGCGATGTCGGCCAGTTCGAGGGCACATTGCACATGGAACCCATCCAGAGTTCCGATGGAAAATCCGATACGGAAGGGCAGATTCGCCCGGTTACGTTCAAATCAAAGATCAAGGGCAGTTTTGAAAGGATTGCTCTGAGCGATATTGAAATCAGGCCGGCAGGTGTTTCGGAGCAAGGCACGTTGCTTTCGGGCACGGCAAGTTTCATTCTGGACAAGCAGGTAAAGGCCACCGCTGATTTTTCAGCCCCCCGGGTGGATTTTGATGCACTGGTTGGTGCAAGTTCGCGCCGCCTGCTGCGGGATGGTGGTGGGCTTTCGCTGGTGAATGGGCTTTTGGCGACGCTGCCCGAGACGGTCGACCTCCGGACCTCGATAAAGTTCTCTGCCCTGAAAACCGGTGGGGAAGTTCTGGACAATGTCTTTCTCAATGTCTCGGCAAACCGCAGCGCCATGCGTATCCATGAACTCTCGGCTTCATTGCCGGGGCGTTCGCGCTCTCTCTTTGAAGGGGTTTTTTTCCCCGGCACGCAATATGCGGAGCTTGCGGGAAATCTTTCGCTTGATTCATCGGATACAAGGCAACTTTCCATGTGGCTGTGGCCGGACAGCAAGGATGAGATAACCCGGACATGGACTGGCATTCGCGGACGGTTGAAGTTAAAAGCGGAAGTGGCGCTCACGGCCTCAAAGCTTGACCTGCAGAATATTGAGTATGAACTGGATGGCGAACCGGGCAAGGCAGGTCTCGCGGTCCTGGTTAATGGCGAGCGGCCCATCATTGACTTGCGCGTGGATATGCAAACCGCCGATATCGACAGCTATGTCCCCAATGGGTTTGCCGCCCTTTCTTCAGACGGCAGTGCCAGCTGGTCGCGCCTCATTGCGAATTTCGTCGACGAGCAGACCAAACGGGATTTACGCCTCACTTTCCAGGCCGGAACGCTCAGGCTGAATGGTGTTGAAGCCTCCGATGTTGCCGTAGATATGGAAACCACGATCAAGGGCTTTGATCTCAAAACCATTGAGGCGGGCTCGGTTGGCGGGGCAAAGCTGAGCGTGTCCGGCGTGGTGCTGAGTACACCTGATGGCCCGGATGGCGATATCGGGATTTCGCTGACGGCTGAGGACCCGCGTGAGCTTCTGCGCCTCACAGGGTTGCTGCCGCGTGACCGGGATCCGCGCTGGTCGTCGGTTCTTGGCAAGACGACGCTGAAGATCAATCTGCAGGCCAAGCCATCTCCAGAGGCGCCAATTACCCACTATGATGTCAATGGCGAGGTGGGCGACCTGACCGTTGCGTCGAATGGCAGCTTTGTCATGACAACAGGTGCCTCGGCCACGAGCCTCAAGGGCGTGACTGAAATTTCCAGTCCTTCAAGTGCTACGCTGGTTAATCTTTTTGGAGGTGCCATCGTAATCGCCGATGCCATTCCAGCGCGCGCCGTTCTCACCGCAGAGGGTGTGTTTCAAGACAGTTTCCGGGTTGACCTGCAAAGCGAGGTTTATCGCTCCGCCGTGCAGTTCACGGGCAGCGTGGACCCGAATGCCGCCAGATTTTTACTGGACGGCAATCTCACGGTGCAAAGTTCGCAAGCCCAGGATTTGCTTGCCGCACTCAAAATTCCTGCCTTGGGTGAGCGCAGCGGGAATCTGTCATTTGCCACTAAAATCAGTACGGCAGGAAACAAGCAATCCTTCGATTCGATTGAGGCACAACTGGGCGCTGATCTGACGATTTCCGGCAGCGCTGCACTGGAAAACCAGGAGCGGTTGACCGGAGATTTCAGTGTGGGGGATATTTCACTCATCAACGTGATGGCGCCGGTATTCCTGCCGTGGAACGGGCGCCCCGCAACACTGGAAGAGAATTTCGCTAAGACCTTGCCCTTTGGACTGACCGGCGAAGTATGGGTGCGGCCAAAGTCACTTGAAATCTATCCCGGCCTTGCCGTCAGCAACTCGGAAATCGGTATTACGGCCACAGCAGAAGAGATGCGGTTTATTGCTTCGGCAAAGACTGCAGAAGGCGATAACGTTGCCGTCGAAATTGCCTCAACACCGTCGGCTGACGGGCAGAAAATTGCGGGCCTGCTCGCCCTACCCGTTGATGTTTTTCAGCACCTCAAACGGAATGACGGGATGGCTATTGCCTCCGGACTGGCCACCGTCGATTTGTATTTTGATGGCGTGGGGAGGAGTCCTGGCGGGGTCTTGGCAACACTCAATGGCAAGGGAACCTTTGCATTGGTTGATGGCAAATTGTTGAATGTCTCTCCGGAGAGTTTTTCACGGCTGATTGTTACAGCAAAGGACCCTGAAGGCCTGGACGCTGCGTTTGCCGGTTTGCACGGTGGCGATGGCATCAAGCTTGGAGCGGTCCTTGGGTCGGTTAACATCGCCAACGGCGTTGCAGCTTTTTCGCCCTTTGGCACAACCGGTCCCGATGCGCAGGTACTGGTCAAACCAATCGCAGAACTCGCTGGCGGGAAAATTGATATTGGCGTGGTTCTCAGCCTCAAGGCCCTGCCTGAATTGCCGCCCATGGAAATTTCCTATTCAGGAATACCGTCACAGCTTGTGCCTGGTGAAGATAGGGCTGCGCTCACGTCGTACCTGGGTTTCAAAGTCCTTGAGCGCAGTGTTGATGAACTCGAAAAAGTCCAGAAGGAACAGGAGCGGCTGGCCCGTGAAGAGGAAGAACTTCGCAAGGAAGATGAAGAGCGGTTAACGGCGTTTTATGCGCAAAAGGCGGAACTGCGCCTGCGCCTGCGCGAACTGAAAGTTCACAGCGCCCAGCGGATTTTGGATGTTGAATTGGCAAAGGCTGAAGAAATTCGATTGATCCGGGAAGGTGAAGTGATCAATAAGTCGGAATTGCGTCTGAGGTTAAGAGAATTGCGGGTTTACCGGAAAGCGATGGCAGAGGCGGTGCCGGCAGTAGCACCACGGGATAAACCCGCTGTGCGGCGAGAGATTATTCAGGTTCCACAAATTCCGGCGCCGCCATCTAATCGTTAGCACGTTCCAACTGCTCTGTTCTCTTCATGGCCGTGCTCGGTATGACCACCTTCTACTGCGATGCGGAGATGCCCGCGTCAAGCGCGGGCAAGATGAAAAAGGGAGGAAAGCGCGCTCGTGACTAAGTTTTCTTCACCCGCCTGAACAACCATACACGAATGGCGCTGGACAGATTTCTTGATCCCCTTGTCCGGTCCAGTTCGCCGACGAGGCTGGCAACCGTTTTCTTTTCCACGCGTGCGACGTCCTGCAGTGCCTGCCAGAATTCGGGCTCAAGCGAAAGCGAGGTGCGGTGGCCGGCGATGGTCAGGGAGCGCTTGAGGTCCTTGGCCATCAGTTTTCGCGCTTGTGCTTATCAAGCTGCTTCTTTTCCAGCGTGTGCATTGCATTGCTCAAATCCTTTTCAGATTTTATGCGACCGAAGGCGGCACGATTGACCTGGGCCACAGTTTCTTTTTCCTCGCGCTTTTTGCGTTTGCGAAGGCTGCGGAGATTGACGACCTCGGCCATCATTTTGGTGCCAGCATGTCTTCTGGCCGCACAATGGCGTCAAAATCGGCCGCCGGAATACCATCCTTGATGGCTTCCTCGCGAAGCGTTGTGCCATGCTTGTGGGCTGCCTTGGCGATTTTCGCGGCGCGGTCATAGCCATATTTGGGAGCAAGCGCCGTGACCAGCATGAGTGAGCGATCCAATGCCGCCTTGATATTGTCTTCGCGGGCGGTGATTCCAATCACGCAGTTTTCGGTGAAGCTATTGGCGGCATCGGTCATCAGGCGAACTGATTGCAGGAAATTATAGGCCATCACGGGATTGAAGACGTTGAGTTCAAAGTGTCCCTGTGAACCTGCAAAGGTGAGCGCCGCGTGATTGCCGAAAACCTGCACACATACCATGGTCAGCGCTTCGCATTGGGTGGGGTTCACCTTGCCCGGCATGATGGAGGAGCCGGGCTCATTTTCCGGGAGTGATAATTCGCCTAGGCCTGAACGGGGGCCCGAACCCAGAAAGCGAATGTCGTTGGCGATCTTGAACAGCGAGGCGGCCACAGTATTGATCGCGCCATGGCTCATCACCATGGCGTCGTGGGCAGCAAGCGCCTCAAACTTGTTGGGGGCGGTGGTAAATTTCATCTGGGTAATGGCAGCAATGCGTTCGGCCACCATTTCGGCAAAGCCCACGGGCGCATTAAGGCCGGTGCCCACAGCGGTGCCGCCCTGGGCCAATTCCATGAGCAGCGGCATGGTCTGCTCGATGCGGGCAATGCCATTTTCAACCTGGCGGGCGTAGCCGGAAAATTCCTGGCCCAGGGTCACGGGCGTAGCATCCTGAGTGTGGGTGCGGCCGATCTTGATAATGTGTTTCCACGCTTGCGTCTTGTCATTCAGGGCGTTGCGAAGTTTTTGCAGGGCAGGGAGCAATGCATAGCGAATTTCTTCGGCACAGGCGATGTGCATGGCGGTGGGGTAGGTGTCGTTGGACGACTGGCTCATGTTCACATGATCGTTGGGATGCACGGGCTTCTTCGAACCCATCTCGCCACCCAGCATTTCAATGGCGCGATTTGAAATCACTTCATTGGCATTCATGTTGGACTGGGTGCCGGAACCGGTTTGCCACACGGCCAAGGGAAAGTGCTCATCCAGCTTGCCTTCGATGACTTCCTGGGCGGCGCTGACAATTGTTTTGCCGATGTTCGGGTCGAGGCGGCCCAGTGCCATATTCACTTCTGCTGAAGCGCGCTTCACGATGCCAAGGGCGCGCACAACGGGCTTGGGTTGCTTTTCCCAACCGATTTTGAAATTGCCAAGGGAGCGCTGGGCCTGCGCGCCCCAATAACGGGTCGCATCAACCTCGATGGGGCCAAAGCTATCGGTCTCGATACGTTTTTTTTTCATTGATCCAATATTCTGCTGGGTTGTTTTCTCATGATTATCATGGCTAGAAAGAAGAATGCAAAAAATTCCGCGCGGGGTCTGGGTCCTGGGATTTGTGAGCCTTTTCATGGATGTTTCCTCAGAAATGATCCACGCGCTACTGCCGGTGTTTTTGATTGGCACCCTGGGTATCAGCGCCACGTTCCTCGGGCTCATCGAGGGCCTGGCCGAGGCCACCGCCCAAATCATGAAATTGGCTTCGGGCCTTTTGAGCGACAGGTTTGGCAATCGCAAGTTTCTGGCGCTTGCGGGCTATGGAATGGCAGCCCTGGTGAAGCCCCTGTTCCCCTTGGCTGATGCGGCCTCAACTGTGTTCATTGCCCGCATTGCAGACCGCATCGGCAAAGGCATCAGAGGGGCACCGCGCGATGCAATGGTGGCCGATATCACCCCATCTGAACTCAGGGGTGCTGCTTTTGGACTGCGCCAATCGCTTGATACCGTGGGTGCTTTCATTGGTCCGCTTTTGGCTGTCGGACTCATGATCCTTTATGCGGACAATGCGCGCGCGGTTTTATGGTTTGCCTGTGTGCCTGCCGTCATCGCGGTTGCAATTCTTGCTTTTGGAGTAAGTGAACCCGAGTCTTCTGGTGTGGCCACACGGAAGCCGGGCGTAAATTTTGCAACTGCAAAGCTGCTTGGTGGCGATTTTTGGCTGGTGACGTTAACCGGCGCCATTTTCATGCTGGCTCGTTTCAGCGAAGCATTCTTGATCGTCAAGGCTTTGGAAGTTGGCCTGTCGGCGCGGTATGTTCCCGTGGTCCTTGTAGTGATGAGTATTGCTTATTCACTGACCTCCTATCCCGTTGGCATGTTGTCCGACAGGGTGGGACGGCGCGGACTGCTGCTGCTTGGACTTGCAGTTCTCATTTGTGCAGATGTTGTGCTGGCATTTACAACGTCACTGAGCTTCGTGTTCATCGGTGTGACTTTGTGGGGACTGCACATGGGGCTCACGCAGGGGCTTTTGTCGGCATTGGTGGCTGACACTGCACCAGCAGAATTGCGCGGCACGGCGTTTGGCATTTTCAGTCTGGTCAGCGGTGTGGTTCTGTTGATTGCCAGTGTCCTGGCCGGGGTCCTGTGGGACATCGAAGGTTCAAAGGCAACTTTCATGGCCGGTGCCGGGTTTGCAGCCCTGGCACTTTTGCTCATGCCCCTGGTGCAGGTTAGAGCGCATCCTTCCAAATAGGGTTGCTCCAGGCGCGTTTGCCTCCGTGATCGATTACCACCACGCGAAACCATGGGCTTTGCTTGGTGAGCAGCCAGCCGATTTCCAGTTTTTTCAAATCAAGGGTCGCGTCGGTGATGGATTTGGCATTGCGCACAACGGTGCGGGAATTGCCGCACAACACAGTGATATTGTCCACCGGTGAGCAACTGATATTGATTTCATTTCCGTTTACATTGATATCGTGAATTTGCGGGCCCTGACTTGAGTAGTAGTTTCCCTTCTTCAGAGCCTCCAACAAAACTTCCGGCCCAGGGCTTTCAGCTTTTACGTGGACCCAACCGCCGAAATGGTCCGGCGATTTGAAATGGGCGTCATCGGTGGCAAAGGCGGTGAGGCGCTTGCCTTCATTCAAGAGCTGATCGAGCAGATACCAGCCGTCTCCCCGGTCGTTTTCAATGGCGCAACCATGGTTGTAGATTTCCACGGCATGGGCGCAATCAATGGCGCGGCCATCTTCCATGGTGAGTTGCGACCAGGCTGGGTGCGCGATGCCGATGAAAGCACCGGCTTCATGGGCGCGGCGGGCAAGCTGTTCGCCGGATTCGTTCTTGCCAGCGGGCAGGAAATCGAGGGGTAGGCCAGCGGCCAGGATATGCCAGAGTTCACCAACTTGCGTTTGGGGGGCATGCAGTTCGGAGCCGATGATGGTAGTGAAATTGTTGGAGCGCAGCGCGCGGGTATCGGCTATCGGCCAATTGTAATGCTCGATGAAATGATCAGACAGCATCATGAAATCATAGCCCGCATTTTTGTAGGCTTCGATGACTTGAGGTGGCTCCAATGCGCCATCGGAAAGCGTCGAATGGGTGTGGAGGTTGCCACGCCAAAATTGGCCGGGAAGCGAGAAGGGCGAAAGTGAGGACATCAGACACTCATTTGCATGCCAAGTTCAACAACCCGGTCAGGGGGAATGCGGAAGAATTCGATAGCGCGGGCCGATTGATTTGCCAACATGATGAAAATGCGCTGCTGCCAGAAAGGCAGCGCCGATTTCGTCGAGGTGCGAATGACGCGGCGGCCGAGGAAATAGGAGGCCTGGGCGGGATCAATGGAAAGTCCGTGGGATTCGCAGGCGCGCAAGGCAGCAGGCACGTCTGGTTGCTCCATATAGCCAAACCTGGCTTCCACCAGCCAGGCGCCGAGCGGCAGATTTTTCACCGAGACGCGATTGTCTGGGTCGGCGCGGGGTTCATCGGTTGTTTCCACGCTGATGAAGACCAGAATGTCATGCAGCACGCGATTGTGTTTCAAATTGTGCATGAGGGCGCTTGGGGCATAAATCGAATCGGTCTGCATGAATACGGCAGCACCCGCCACGCGGGTGGGGCTGCGCTTTTCGAGGCTGTTCAACAGGCTAACGAGCTCAATGGATTCCCTGCGAAGCTTGGCGGCCAGGGCAAACCGTCCGCGCATCCAGATGACCATGAGCAGAATGATGGTGGAACCAATGAGAACCGGCATGTAGCCACCTTTGGCGAGCTTCAGTCCGTTGGCGGCAAGGAAGGTCATTTCAATGGTGAAGACGGCAAGCAGTGCTGGAATAACAATGAAGAGCGGCAAGGTTCGCGCTTTCCAAAAGAAGACAAGGGCGAGCATGGTGTCAACCACCATTGAAGTGTTCACGGCGACGCCATAGGCGGAGGCCAGATTGGAAGAGGAGCGGAAAACGACAACGAGCAAAGTTACGCCTGCAAGAATCAGCCAGTTGATCTGGCCGATATAGATTTGGCCCTGTTCGGTTTCGCTGGTGTGGGTGATGTTCATGCGCGGCAGTAACCCTAGTGACATCGCCTGCTGGGCAATGGAGAAGGCGCCGGTAATGACAGCCTGGCTGGCAATCACCGTAACAAGGGTCGCAAGCAGTACGAGGGGAATGAGGCCCCAAGTGGGTGCCATCAGGAAGAAAGGGTTTTCCACGTGCTGTGGGTGGGCAATTATGAAGGCTCCCTGGCCAAGATAGTTCAACACCAATCCCGGAAACACCACGCAAAGCCAGGCAAGGCGGATGGATTTTTTTCCGAAGTGGCCCATATCGGCGTAGAGGGCTTCGCCACCGGTCACCGCCAAAAACACGCCGCCGAAAACAAGGAGTGCAAGTCCCGGCTGCTCAATCAGCATGCGCACGCCATAGAGCGGGTTGAGGGCGTAAAATATTTCGAGGTCATCACCGATGTGAACGAGGCCCATCACGCCGATAACGCCAAACCACAACGCGGTTACCGGCGCAAAAATCGAGGCGACGCCTGCAGTGCCGCGATACTGGAACAGGAACAGGCTGAACAGAACGGCGAGGGTGAGGGGCACCACAACGAATTCGAATCTGGGATTGATAACGGTGAGGCCTTCAACGGCTGAGAGTACCGACATGGCGGGCGTGATCATGGCATCGCCAAAGAAGAATGCGGCGCCGATGATGCCAAGGGCCAGGACCAGTCCGCCTTTTTTCTTCAAAAGCGTCTCGATAAGGACAACAAGGGAAAGAATGCCGCCTTCGCCCTTGTTATCGGCACGCATGAGCAGAATGACATACTTCAACCCGACGACCAAGATCAGGGCCCAGAGCAGGAGCGAGACCACGCCCAAAACCGCCAGACGCAAATCGCTGCCACCTGCCATCACAACAGGGTGCAGGGCTTCGCGCATGGCGTAAAGCGGACTGGTGCCGATGTCGCCAAAGACCACGCCAATGGCCGCAAAGGCCAATTTGTATTTGGTCGAAGAGAGGCCAGAATTTTGGGCTGCTTCGCTTGCGGGAGTGCTTATTTGTGTCATGGAAGGCCCTACAGGGCTCCACTCCTTGATGCTTTTTAGCGGCGGTCTAGCGCGCATTCCGCTTGGGTGGAATTACCCTAGCGAAAAGAATTCGCGCCAGATTATTAGCCTGGAGCATGTTGTTTTCGGCAAAGTCGTACAACTTTGCCGCAACATGCTCAAGGGGCCGTCACAACGGCTCGGCATTCAGCAGGAAGGCCTGCCAGTGTCAAGGCTGGGGCGGGTTTCACCGGTTTGGCCTTGGGATCGCGTTTCTTGGGTTTCCAAGGAATGTCACCCATCCAATAGGCCAATTCCGTACCACAGCCGGTAATATCCTTGGGGGCGGCCGGGGCCTGGTTTTTACAGCCGGCAAATCCTGGCGGGCATTTCATGCGGACGTGAAAGTGATAGGTGTGGTTGTAGTAGGGGCGCACCTTGGCAAGCCATGTGCGATCGCCAGTGGCCCATTTGCAGAGTTCTTTCTTGATAGGGGGATTGACGAATATGCGGGCAACTTCCGGGTAGGATGCGGCCCGCTTGATCAGCTTGGCCCGGGATTCCGTCCATGCATCACGGTTCAAGGTCGAGCGGTCCTTCACCATTTCGATCGGCACGAGACTTTCACGCTCCTTGTCGGTCAATACATGATCAGGCATGGGCGTGAACCAGACATCGGCATCCAGGCCAATCTGGTGGCTGGCATGGCCGGTCAGCATTGGCCCGCCACGGGGCTGGGACATGTCACCCACCAGCAAGCCGTGCCAACCGTCATTTTGCCTGGCTTCGCTGGCCAGTTTTTCAATGAGACTGACAAGGGCGGGATGGGCCCAATTGCGGTTGCGTGAGGTGCGCATGGCTTGCCAGGTGGGGCCAGTGACGGGCAGGGCTTTTGCTCCCGAGAGGCAGCCCTTGGCGTAGCCGCCGATGGCACGCGCTGCCAGGTTTGTTGGCAGCTTGGCGGCGCCGAAAAGTTTCTTGGCAGGTGTGTGTTTGAGGTCGGCTGTGGCCAATGCGGCAAGGCCTGCCTGATCCTTGGCTGACTGGGCGAAGGCAAATGATGAAAACATGAAGAGAATTGCTGCAATGAGGGATGCAAGTGGTTTCAAAATTTGCATAAGCCGTTTAACCCTCATTTCTTGCGGAACGAATCCAGAGAAATAACTTTAGGCGCATCGTTGGGTGGCACGTCTGGAGGAGCGCTGTCGTCTGCCCCCTCGGTTTCCCCTTTTTTCTTGCCAGTTGCAGGTTTCTCCACCTTGCTTTCGGAGTCAACAGGGGTTTCAACGGTGACGACTTCGAATTGCAGGCCAAATTGCACGGCGGGGTCGAGGAAGCCCTTCACCGCGTTAAAGGGAATCACCAGTTTCTCCGGAATGTTATCAAAGGAAAGTTCCACCTCAAAGCGGTCATCGCGCACAATAAGGTTTTCATACTGGTGTTGGAGGACAATGGTCATTTCTCGGGGGTAGCGCTGGGCCATGCGCTCGCCGATATCCACACCAGGAAATTTTGTATTGAAGGCAATATAGAAATGGTGCTCGCCCGGCAGGCCTGATTTCTCCACCCGGCGTAAGGCTTCGCGGACGACGCCGCGAAGGGCGTTTTGCGCCAGCTGGTCATATCGCATCAGGTCTTCAGGCATCGCCACATTTTCTCTTCAATAATTGTCGACTCGGACCGGGAGCATACCCGCTGAACCGGGTCAAAGTCACCCCTTTGGAGTGGCAAGTTCTAGCTTGAAACTGTCGCAGGCTTGCTGTCCACTGGTTGGTCAGCAGAAGCTGCGCTGCGCTCCACAATCGCGTTGACATGGGCGCGAAATTTGGCGTTTGACCGGTTTTGGATCAGGGGCCACACGGTGCGGGCTCCGGGGTTGGAGAAAAGCGAGTCCATGTCGGCGGCGATTGCCAACCAATCATCTTCTTTGAGCGTGCCAATACGGTGCTGGAACCAGGCATTTTCATATTGACGCAGATTGGCCATGGCATTGAATCTGAAGCGTGCCTTTTCCAACCGGCTGAGGGTGTGAAAATCATCCATGCCGCGAAGCAAAATGTCCGTCAAGTCGCCGTTTTGCGCCAGAACTGACCAATGGGCCGAAGTATTGGCCGCCAATTGCTGATAGGCAGAGGCGCGCACGGCACGGGCATTGTTGCGTATCTGGATGGCGACATAGATAAGCGAGGCGATCACGCCGATAACGCCACCAATCTGCGCAAGAGCTTGAAGTGTCATCGCATAGTCCCGTTCCACCGCGGCTGATATAAGACCACCTGCACATGAAAATGAAGTGCCGGCTTCTGTTGCCAGGTGCCGGCGGACCCCGCCTGAAACGGCTAAGCCTCAGGACTTTGATTTCGGCATTCGCACTGCATTAAGCAGCGAGAGCTACCGGAGCATAGTTGTCATTTGCAACTACTTGTTTAGCCCGATAACGTCGGAACCATCACGGGCAAAGCTCCATCCTTTACACCCTCGTCGATCCT